>NZ_JBHWJL010000058.1:0-23508 GCF_042731495.1 Streptomyces sp. NPDC059853 | reverse complement strand
GGAGACCACCGGGTACTACCGGGACCCGGTGACGGGTGAGCGTCTGCGGCGCGTCACCACGATCCTGCGGGCCGGTCTGCCCAAGGGCGGCGGCCTCATGTACTGGCACGGCAAGGTGGTCGCGGAGACCGCGATGGAGCGGCTGCCGGAGCTGGTGGCCGCGAGCATGGACCCGCAGCGGCAGGCCGACATGCTGGCGTGGCTGACGCGCGCGCCGGAGCGGGCGCGGGATGAGCGCGGTGATGTCGGCCGCGCGGTCCACCGGCTGATCGAGGCCCGGGTGCTCGGGCAGCCCGTACCGCAAGAACTACTCGACGACGTATCCCTGCGACCCTTCATCGCCAATTTCGAGCGGTGGGTGGCCGACTGGGGGATCGAGTTCGAGGCGTCCGAAATGGTCGTGGCGAATTCGGAGGCAGGATACGCCGGGACGCTGGACTTCCTTTTCCGCTCGCGCATCATCTCGCTCCTCCTGGACCTTCCGCTGGCGACCATCTACCTCGGTGACACCAAGACCGGCGGCGTCCTGGACGAGCGGGGCGTGTACCCGGAGGCGGGCTACCAGATGGCCGCGTACCGCAGTGCGCGGGTGGGCTGGCTGCGCGACGGCACGCAGGTGCCGATGCCCGAGGTCGCGGAGACCGGCATCGTTCTGCACCTGCGGCCGGAGGGATACCGCGTGATCCCCGTGGACGCCGGGCCGTCCGTGTTCCGCGAATTCGAGGCAATTCACCGGGTCGCCCGGGGCCAGTGGACGACCGCCAAAACCATTGTGGGCAGCGCGCTTTCCCTGCCCTCTGACGAAGAGATGGGGGAGGCTGCCTGATGCCTATCCTGGATTTGCAGCAGCGGATTCGCCAGCTGGGCGAGATCCGTATCGGCCACGTCGTGGACACCGGCCGGATCTCCAAGAAGACCGGCAAGCCGATCCGGCGGCCGGCGAAGCTCGACCGGTTCCGGCTGACCTCTCCGAGCAAGGAGATCTTGACGGAGGTCGCGAAGCTGTACGGCGGCGAAGTCCAGCCGTGGACACCGGCGAACGGCGGGCCCGCCGAGTTCGAGGTGTACACCAAGGCCGCCCGGCTGCCGGTGCTGGTGCCGCCGCGTGGCGCGATGAGCCAGTGGTACGAGCAGTGGCAGGGCTCGAAGTGCGTGCGCCGCTGCGACGGCCGAACGGAGGTCAAGTCCGAGCGTGCGTGCCCGTGCGACCCGGTCGACCGCGAGTGCAAGCCGACCACCCGCATCAGCGTGATGCTCAGGGACGTGCCCGCGCTGGGGCAGTGGCTACTGATCTCCCACGGCTACTACGCGGCGCTTGAGCTGCCGGGTGCGGCTGAGGTGCTGGCCATGGCCGGGGGCTACGTGGACGGCTGGCTCGGCATGGAGGAGCGGGTCGTCATGCGGGATGAGGGCCCGGCGCGCTTCATGGTCCCGACCCTGGACGTGGCTGCGACACCCCGCGCTCTGATGTCCGGTCAGGGGACGGCCGTGCAGGCGGTCACCACCCCTGGCCGGGTCGCGATCGCGTCCGGGCGGCCCGACTACGCGGAGCTGGCGCGCGTCGCCACGACCGCCGATGAGGTCGGGGCGCTGTGGCGGCAGGCCAGTGCGGCCGGTCACCTGGACGACGACCTGGCGGCAGCGCTCAAGATGCGCGGCGAGCAGCTGCGCGCCGCCGAGGTCGAGGAGCCGGAGCCGGACGTCGAGTACGACGACGCCGAGCCGGAGCCGGACGAGGACGGCGCGATCGTCGCCGAGATCGTGGACGACGACGAGGAGCCGAGTGAGGTCTGGTTCGCCATCGTCGCCGCTGCGGGGCGGCTCCAGCTGCCGATGCCGGAGGTCCAGGCCCGGTGTGTGGAGCAGATCGGGGTGTCGCCGTCCGAGGCGACGGCCGCTCAGCTCCGCGCGTTCCTGCGCGACATCAAGGCGGGGGGCGTGCGATGAGCTGGACGGATCAGCCGATGGCCGGGTTCGACCTGGAGACCACCGGCGTGGATGTCGAGTCCGATCGGGTCGTCACGGCGTGTGTGGCACGGGTCGGCCGGGGCCTGACGACGGCTCCCCAGCTGTGGCTGGCTGACCCAGGGATCGACATCCCCGAGGGCGCGGCGGCTGTGCACGGCGTGACGACGGAGCGGGCACGCGCGGAGGGCCGTCCGGCGGCCGAGGTCGTGCGCGAGATCGTGGACGCCCTCGCCGAGGCGACTCGGGACGGTCTGCCGATCGTGGCCATGAACGCCGCTTACGACCTGACGCTCCTGGACCGGGAGGCGCGCCGCCACGGGGTGACGCCGCTGGTGGACGAGATCGGCGGCGCGGACCGGCTGCGGGTCATCGACCCTCGTGTGCTGGACAAGCGCGTCGACCCGTACCGGCGTGGGAGCCGCACGCTCACCGCGCTGTGCGCCCACTACGGGGTGCGGCTGGACGGCGCGCACTCCTCGGACGCTGACGCGCTGGCGGCGTGCCGCGTGGCGTGGCGCATCGGGCGGATCTCGCCCGCCCTGGCGGCGACTGACCTGGCGTTGCTGCACGAGCAGCAGATCGCATGGGCCGCTGAGCAGGCCGACGGCCTCGCCGACTACTTCCGCAGTCGGGGCCGCGTGCAGGACGCGGCCGGTGTGCGCCGCGAGTGGCCGCTGATCCCCGCGCAGCGCACCACCTGACCCCCTCTCACCCCCTACTCGGTGCCGGGCCCTACGCGGGCCCGGCACCCGGAGAGCAAGATCATGAGCATTCTGAGCATTCCGCCAGCGGTGCACCTGCCCGCCTGCGTGTGGGTACAGCACGCATCGTGCGGCTGCATCACGGCCGTGGTACCGGCGGCTCCCGCTGACGTGCCCCCGCGCGTGCGGGCCGAGGACGCGGCCATCGTGGCGCAGCCCGACCCCGTCCGCCGCGCCCAGGACGTCGCGGACGGCCTGCGGTGGCGGCTCGTCCCGATCGCGGACTACATGGCCGTGCGGTCCTGGGACTGCGCGGGGCACGCGCTGGCCCTGACCCGGCCGGACGTGTCGGTGCTGCCGCTCCGCTCGCTGCCCGACACCGAGGCGGAGGCGGCCTGATGGCGATGTTCGTTGAGCCTTTCGGTCCGGACTGGGTGGTGCCGGAGCCGCCGCCGTGCCCCGACTGCGCGTGCTGCACGGCGCAGCTGTGCGGCCAGGGCCGGGCGCACCCGATGGGCTGCCGGGCGCTGGAGCGCGCGGGCGACCCGATCGTGGCCGGCTGCCCGTGCTCGGCGGCGGAGACCGCGGGGACGGCCGCGCACTACGCGGGACAGATCCGTGAGGCGCTGCGGCGCGACCGGGCCGGTGAGGCGCCGACCGGCGCGGTGTGCGGGATGACCGCGCGGGACACGGACGGCCGGCGGGTGCGGTGCGGGGAGCCGGAGGGGCACCCGCTGGCGGTGCCGCACGCGGACCTGCGGGCGGGGACTGGTCGGCCGCCGTACCGGTGGCACGCGATGTGCTCGTCGGACGCGGTGCCGGTGCAGCTCGCCGAGGTCGTGGGGGGTGCGGCATGAGCCCGCTGGCGTGGACGTCGCTCGCGATCGCGTGGGCGTGTGGTGCTGCCCGGACGGCGCTGGAGCTGGAGCAGTGCGCCGGTGAGGTCGCGGCCGTGGTGGATCTGAGCGCGCTGCCGTCGTGGTGGCGGTGGCTGGTGCTGGCGGGGACCGCGGTGGGCTGGCCCGTGGTGCTGGTCGTGCTGGGTGTGCGGCGGCGGCGCGCCAGGGCGGGCGGTGCGTCGTGATCGTCGTGGTGGCGGTGCTGTGGGGCGTTGGCGCGGTGGTGCTGAGCCGCCAGCTCGCGCAGGTACGGGAGCAGGAGCAGCAGGAGCTGGCGCAGGGCGGGGAGGGCGTGCGACGCCTGTCTCCTCGGGCGGAGGTCGCGATGGATGCGGTCCTGTCGCTGCTGTGGCCGGTCGTGGTCGTACTGCTGGTGGCGCTGGTGGCAGCGGACAGGATGAGGGGGCAGAGCTGACATGCGCTCGCAGATGACGCAGCAGGAGTTGCTGTTCACGGTCGGCCCGGAGTCTCGCCGCGTGAACGACTGGGAGTCGTGGCTGGAGGAGGTGCGGCCGGCATACGAGCGGGCTGCGCGGTCGGGCCGGGAGTGGACGACGTATGAGGTTGCCCGCGCCGAGGAGTTGCCGGACCCGCCGGACCCGGCGACGCACTGGGGGCGGCTGATGACGCTGCTCCACGCGGAGGGCCTGGTCGAGGCTGCGGGTTGGGCGACGAGTCTGCGGCCGACGGTGCACTCCTCCGGGGTGCGGCGCTGGCGCGGCACGGGGGCGGCCCGGGACTGGGAGGCTGCCGCGTGATCGGGATGCCTGCCGGGGTGCCGGATCTGGAGGTGACGGTGCGGCACATCCAGGCCGCGCCGCAGGGCTCCAAGAGCCATGTCGGGCGCGGCCGGATGATCGAGTCCTCGAAGCGCGTCGCGCCGTGGCGGGAGGCGGTGGTGCTGGCGGCCCGGTCGGCTGCGGCCGGGCGCGGCCTGGTCGCGCCGCTGGACGGGCCGCTGGCGGCGGAGATCGTGCTGACGGTGGCACGGCCGGCGTCGGCTCGCCGCCGCGCGTGGCCGATGACGCGGTCCTCCGGCGACCTGGACAAACTCTTGCGGTCGACGTGGGACGCGCTGGGTACGGCCCGGGTCATCGAGGACGACTCGCGGATCGTTCAGGTCGCGGCGACCAAGACCTACCCGGGTGGCTGTGCTGGGGCCCTGGACGGCCCGGGTGGCGTGATCCGGCTGTGGCGCATCATCCCGGACGGGGTGATCGTGTGACGGCCCGTCCGTGCCCACAGGGGCACCCCGCGAGCGCGCGGCGGCGCACCGCCTCTGGTCGCCGGCCATGCATGGAGTGCCGGCGCGAACGGGACCGGAGGCGCGCCGAGGAGCGCTGGGCGGCTCACCAGGGCCACGCCGTCATCGTCACCCGCTCGGGCAGGAGGCGGTGTGTCACCTGCTCGCAGGGCTATCGGTTGTCTCCTGTTGACGAGTCGGCGGTGATCCGCGCAGTTGACGGTGATCCTCCCGCGCGGCTGAGTCCTGCCGACCTGGCGGCTGCCGCGCTGCGGCTCACGGACCGCGAGCTGTCCGCGCGGGAGATCGCCCTGCGCGTGGGCTGCTCCGCCCGGACGGTGGTCCGTATCCGGGCTGCGCGCCGTGCTGGGCTGATCGGGGGTACACGGTGACGCGTCGTCTGATCGCCGTGGCGACCGGGCTGGTGGTGCTCGTGTCGCTGGTAGCGGCCTGCAACACCAGTGCGCCGCGTTGTCCGTCCCCGTCGCCGACGGTGCATATCCGGGCTGACGGCCCCGGCAGCGAGGACCTGGCGGTGCTCGCTGCCGCCCCCGGCCGCGTGGCAGGCGGCGGGGGTCGAGGCGGTGGCGGTGCCGGCCGGGCGCCGGCTCCCCGCCCGGTCCCAGTGCCCGTGCCAGTGCCGGCCGTCGTGGGCGGCACGGGCGGCGGCGCCCCGTCGCCTGGCTGCCGCTCTTGATCCTGCGGGCCCCGGCGCTCTGCCGGGGCCCGCCCCCATCCGATCCATCTCATCGAGGAGAAGCGCATGCCAAAGCTGGACGCGGACGCCCAGGTCGCGGTGAAGATCGCCCCGGACGCCGGCCTGCTGGACCTGGCGCTGAGCGCCGAGCAGCGACGCAGCCTGTTTGAGCATCCGGGCAGCTCCGTCGTCGCGATTATCGAGCTGTCGTCAGCGAGCTACATCGGTCACGCGGCGACCGAGGAGAAGGATCCGCAGGTCAGGCTGCGTGTGACGGCTTGTCAGGCCGCGCGTGACGCCGCGGAGGAGTCGGCGCTGCGGGATGCGCAGCGCGCGATGTGGAGGCACCACCAGATCGAGGGGACTCTCGATGAGGTCGGGCCGGGGCCGCGGTCGGCTGAGAGCGTCCTGGGTGAAGCGCTGGCGGGCTACCCCACGGAGGAGGAGTACGCGGAGCATCGGCGCGCTGAGCTGGCGCGTGAGCGGGCGGGGTTCGTCAGGTGATGCGACACAACATTGCGACTTGACATTTGGTTTTGACATTGCAATGCTGTGTCGCACATGAGGGGTCGGGGACACCGGATCCGCACTCCAGCCGTGAACGTGAAAGGGAGCGAATGAACCAGCCCACCTACACCAACGACGACCTGGTCGCCGAGGCCGCGAAGCAGCACCACGGCCTCACCGAGGACCCCGGGTACATGGGCGTCGCTGAAGCGATGGAGGACTCCCCCATCGCGTCGTCGCCCGACGGCACGACGTGGGGTGCCCTGATCGACAAGGACAGCGAGGACAGCGACGAGTACGACGAGGCGCGCGACACGATCCACGACCTGATGACGGACGCCGCCGACACCTCGTACTGGGCGATCACGCTCGGGCAGGACCGCCTCGTCCCCAGCGAGCAGACGATCACCCTCGGTCCTTCCGGCGACCCCCGCGTCCGGGTTCACCTGGCTTTCGCCGAGGACTACTCGGAGGCCGACCAGGCCGACCTCATCGCCCAGCTCCACGAGTTCATCGCGACCAGCCTCACCTGACGCGCCGCTGGCCCGCTGGGAGGGGCGGATCGCCCGCCCCTCCCCCGATCCGCCCCCACACAGAGAGGACCCCATGCCCGGCCGACTTGAGTACGAGCGCGCGATCCGGCGGAGCAGCCTGCCGCCGCCGTCGCGCCACCTCGCGCTCACGATCGCCACGTGGGCGGACGTGCACACGGGGATCATCCCGGACCGCTATCAGCCGTCGCTCGGCACCCTGGAGGAGGCCACCGGCCTGTCGCGGGCAGCGGTGCGCAAGCACCTCGACGGGCTGGAGGGCGGACTGTGGCTGATCCGGGACCGTCCGACCAAGGAGGACGCCCGGCAGAAGCATGCGCGGACGCGATACGAGTTGCG
Source organism: Streptomyces sp. NPDC059853 (assembly GCF_042731495.1). Classification (NCBI taxonomy): domain Bacteria; kingdom Bacillati; phylum Actinomycetota; class Actinomycetes; order Kitasatosporales; family Streptomycetaceae; genus Streptomyces; species Streptomyces sp. NPDC059853. Next base: position 16,603 of record NZ_JBHWJL010000058.1, on the reverse strand, counting down.
CCTGCCTCCCGGGTGGGAATCATCCGGTACGCCCGGAAATGGGCTAGGGCACGAGGTGCCCCAGCCCCAGGGGGCCGACGCAGGGCTAGGGCACGAGGTGCCCCAGGCTAGGGCGTCAGATGCCCCAGACCTAGGGCACGAGGTGCCCCAGGCTAGGGCACGAGGTGCCCTCAAGAGTCCCTCAAGTACCAGTAGTCCCGTTGAGTCCCGTCCTGGTGACGGCCGTAGGCCAACTACAGGTAGTGGGAGCGCACGCAAGAGCGGCTCCGCCGCGCGCAAAAAGCAGACAGCCCCCCGGATGAGTCCAGGCGAGGCCGCTGGCGTCGGCGCGGTGCTGTCGCTGCTGCCCCCTCAGCTGCGCGAGCAACTGCCCGATCCGGTGCCCACCGACATCACCACCACGATCCTGGTGGAGCTGCGCCGAGGTATCCCCGCGAGCCAGCTGGTCGACCGCGCGGATCGCCGGTGGAACGGCTACGGCATGAGCCTGGACGCCGACACCGACGGCGGCGGCCGGGGCCTGGACCGGCCGGTCGGCGTCGCCCTGGCGATGCTGCGCCCCGGTGACTGCACCTCGGCCCGCTGCGATGGCGACGGCACCGACCTGGACACCGGCGAGGTGTGCCGCACGTGCGAGCGGACTGCCGAGGATCGTGCGGCCGACCGTGCCGCGCAGCGGGCCGAAAACACCACATCGGAACGGCCGGCGCTGCGTCAGGTCCCCAACCTGCCGCAGGGTCGCGACACCGCGTCGGCCGGCAGGGAGACCCCGGTGCAGCCTCCGCTGCTCGGCGTCGTCTACGGCCCCCAGCCGGCCCCGCCCGCCGTACCGACCTGCACAGGGTGCGGGATCCGAGTGATCCCCCGCCGCAACCGCCCCGACCACTGCAAGACGTGCGCTGAACAGCAGCGCACCGGCACCTGAGCAACACCACCTGACCACCAACGCCCGGTGCCGCCCCGCCCGAATCGGGGCGGCACCGGACACCACCAGCACACCACACGCCCAAGGAGGGCACACATACATGAGCACACCGCTCACCCCCGAGCGCGAGGCCGCGGCCCGCGCCATCGCCCAGGCCGCGACCGACGACGAGATCATCTGGGACCGCGACGAGGACCCGTCCGACGACCAGCGACGCGACGACATCGAGCAGCTGGTGGCCGCCCGCCAGGAGATCGTGCCCGCGCTGCTCGGCGAGATCGACCGGCTGCGCGCCGCAGCGCTCAGCGAGACGGAGGAACCCGGCCCGGCCGCTGTGCTGCGCCTCGACCTGTACGACGGTCCGGAGGTCACCGTGCGCCTGGACGGATGGGGCCTCACCGCCCACCCCGAGCACGACGTGACCGCCCAAGCGGTGACCGTCCTGTCCGGCTGGGTCAGCGCAGTGGATGGCGCGGACCTGCCCGACGACGGGCCGGTGCGGATCGTGCACGCCCTTCTGCCGGGCGCTCCGGCGGCCGAGCTGTCCCAGGTCCCCGCCTACCTGGACATCACCGAGCTCGACGGGGCGCATCGCGCCCGCCTCACCTGGACCCCCAAGGGGAGCGGTGACCTCCTGCCGTGGACCCGCCACCTCACCGAGGAGCAGCTGACGGACCTGCTCGACGGCCTGGCCGACGCCGCCGTCCCCCACGCCCCGGTCGCTGACCGGCTCGTGCGCGTCATCGAGGTCCTCGCGGCCAGCCGTACCGCGGCCCTGGGCGGTGCGTCGTGAGCGAGCAGACCCCCAGCCGGCTGGAGCAGATCCGCGCCCTGCTCGGCACCGGCCAGCGGCCCGCGACCGACGAGCTGCTGCTGAGCCTCGCCGAGTCCGTCCGTGACCGGCGCGAGCACGAGCGCATGGGGGCGGTACTCGCCCGACTGGCCGACGCCGAGGCCAAGGCCGGCCTGCTCGGCGAGAAGCTGGAGGAGTTGGACGCAGAAGTCCGCCGGTACGCGGCCGGTGAGGAGGCACCAGTCCTGTGGTCGGTGTACGACGCGATGCACCAGCGCGCGGTCAGCGCTGAGTACGAGGCTGACCGACTCCGCGCTGAGCTGACTGCCCGCCAGGGCGGTACCGCATGAGCACCAAGCCGCTGAACGTGCACGCCGCGCTGATCCGCCTGCGCGAATACGGAGACCGGACCGCCACCTACGGCAGCCGCTCCGAGCGGGCACTGCACCAGATCGCCACCGTGCTCGCCGACGAGGTCGTGCGCCTGCGCGGGTGGGCGGCATGCCGCGAGCGCTGCGACGACGAGATCCGCGCGGCACTGGCCACCCTCGACATCCCCGAAGGGGACGCCGGGGCCGAGCTGCTGACGCTCGGCCTGACGGTGCTAACCCACCTGGACACGCCCGTCTACCGAGACGCCGGAGCCCCCGAGGACCGCGCCGCCGCCCTGCGCCAGCTCATCAAGCAGCTCACCGCCCGACTCGCGGAGCAGACCAGCGAGCTGGACAGCTACCGCGCGCTCCAGCTCGGCGCCGTCGACGGCCTCGTGTCGGCGACGTGCCCCGACCCGGACCACCCGACGTGGCTGCGCCACCGGCACGACATGCGCGGCTGCCCCTGGTGCGCCCTCACCACCCGTCCCTCCCCCACGAGCTGACCGCCCGGCCGCCCCGCCACCAGCGGCGGGGCGGCCCACCCCGAAGGACTGGAATGAACACAACCATGACGGTCGTCGACGGCCGGGACGCCCTCGCCTACCTCATCGTCCGGCCCGGCGTGCCTGGCGGCCCCAATGTGTCGATCGAGGCCGCCGCGAACGGCATCAGCCAGGGGCAGGCCGCTCACGTCCTGCGGCACGTCGCGGACCTCTGGGACCCCGCTGGCGCCGCCGGCGAGACCCAGTGGGCCGTGCGCGTCGACAACGGCGACAGGAAGCCCACCCTCGACATCCGCGACGACCGGGCCACTGCCGTCGCCGCCCTTGGCCGCTGGCGCGACAGCCACCCCCGCGCCCAGCTCGTCCAGCGCACCGCCCACTACGGGCCGTGGCAGATCGCCGAGGAGCAGCACTGATGGGACACACCAACAAGGCCATCAGCGAGCAGGAGCGGGAGCGGCGGCGCCTCGCGTGGAACCGCGGCCTCACCGGCGAGTCGGCACCACCGCGGCGTATCACCCCGCCCGGCGGCTGCCCCGAGGAGCAGTGCGGGCAGATCCACACCGGCCCCGCGCCCGCCGGCATGACGCTCATCGCCGACCAGACCGGCCGCGGCGAGCACCGCGCCTACTGCCCCGGCCGCTGCGCCCTCTACGGCGAGGCCCTCGCCGACGTGCGCGCCCTGCCCTGACCCACCCCGTGGCCGCCCCCCCCCGCCACGGGGGCGGCCACCACACTCCACCCGTACCAGAGAGGAAGGGACCATGTCCCCCACCAACAGCAGCGCCGAACGCTGGAACGCCGTCCACCCGCCCGGCACCCAGGTCATCGCCTACCCAGGCAAGGACGGAGAGCCGCTGTACACCTGGACCCGCAGCCTCGCCATGGCCCACGGGCGCAGCGGGCCCGTCGTCCTGGTCGAGGGCCACGTCACCAGGCTCCCCCTGAGCCACGTGGACGTGGGCCCCTGGACGCTCACCCCCGAGAACTACGGCCACATCGATGAGGCCACCGACCGCGACAACACCTTCGCCAAGCAGTACACCGCGCACCTCGGCGGCCAGATCGTGACCGTCGGCATGCGGATCGGTGAGCGACCAGCCCGGGTCATCGCCCGATTCGGCGACGTCATCGTCCGCCACGGCTCCGGGGTGTACACCGTCCGCTCGGCTAAGGGCAGTGCCGCGTGAGCGCCGCGAACCCCGAGCGCCTGGCAGAAGTCCGGGCCCAGCGCTCAGCTGGTCTGCTCACGCACACAGCCAGCGAACTCCTGGACGAGGTCGACCGGCTGACGGACGGCAACGCCGAACTGACCGATCTCCTGCGGGTCGAGCACGAGCGTGCCAACCGGGCGCGGGAGGCCGCGAGCAGCTGGGAGGACGAGGTGCTCGCCATGCGACAGGAGTGCGACGTACTGCGGAGGCGCGTCGCCGAGCTGGAGCAGGCGGCAGTCGACGGCCGATACGCGCTGGCTGCGCTGGTCAACGACCATGACGACCCCGGGGCCGAGGCCCTGGGGGCGCTGTGGAGGCTCCGGCAGGCCACGATCGGCCTCACCCGGCGCGGCGACGAGACCGCCGAGGTGATGGCCCGTCACGACGCTGCCGTCCTCGACAGCGCCGCGGACTTCCTCGAGCTCGACCAGGAGCTGGAGGACGACCGTCAGCGCGCGGAGCACATGACCGTCAGCCCCCAGGACGCAGCGGCATCCGAGGCCGTCCACGACGTCGTAGGGCGACTGCGCGAGAGGGCGGCGCGCACCGCCGGCCGCACCGAGGTCGTCGACCCCGCACAGCCCGACGACCGTGTCGAGCAGCTGCAAGCAGCCCTGTCCGAGGCCCTCGCCCGGCAGCACCGGTACCGCACCGCCTGGCGGCGCGCACGCACCCGCGGCATCTCCCTCGCAGGCGCTGCGGATCGGTACGGGGCCCGCAGCCACGAGCTACAGGTCGCTCTCCAGGACATGACCGCTCACACCTGGGCGCTGCTCATCGGCCAGTCGGAACGCGAAGTGCGGCTGAGGACCGCGTGGCGCTCAGCACGACGACGGGCACGCCGTATCTGACCACCCGACCCGCCCCGGGATGGCCTGGGAAGGACCTCACCAGAACGGAGAACCCCATGGACTGCGAGGACTGCGGCACCTCCGAATGCCACGAGTGCCGCATCCACTACTGCCTGGACGTGTGCCCCTGCGGGCGCAGCCACACGTGTGACTGCCAGTGCAGCGCGCACGACCGGATGCTGACCGACGCCGACTGACTACCACGCGGGCCGCCCCCACCACCGGGGGCGGCCCCAACGCCAGCGCAAGGAGCACCACCCCGTGGAGTACGTCCCCACCGACCGCACGATCGCCGGCCAACTCACGGCCGCCGCCAGCCGGCTGCGCGGAGCCTCCCGCGCCGGCACCGCCACCCCCCTCGTCCTCCCACCCGACACCGCCCGGCTACTCGCCGACCGGCTCACCCGCGAGGCACAGATCGGCGCGGTGCCCGTGCACCTCCTGGCCGTCGCCGACGCGATCACCGCCCAAGCGCCGGCCCCGCCCGGCGCCGCCACACTCCGCGACACCGGCAGGACCCGGGAGCCGAGCGATGCCGAGCTGGCCGGCGCCACCCGCCAACTCCTCGCCCACCTCCATGCCCACGACCCGAGCGCCGCCCGAGCCCTGGACACCGCGCTCCGCCGCTACACCCCGCCGCAGGCCAGCACCCCCACTGCGGCATAACAACCCGACAGGAGTCCGAATGCCCGAGCGCATCCCCCCGATGAAGCGCGTCCGCGTCCGCGGCGGCCGTCTCGTACACGCCGTCATCCGGGACGAGGCCGGCATCGCCCGCACCGCCTGCGGGTCGCGCCGTCTGCGGGCCGTCGACAGCAAGGAGTGGGACAGCACACCCATCACCTGCCCCCGCTGCACGCACGCCATCGCCGCCCGATCCGGCCGCCACGCCCTCGCCCGGGAAATCCTCACCGAACTCGACGCCATCGACGCCGAGGCCGACGACACGACACGCGAGATCACCGCCCGCATCCGGGCCGCCCTACCCACCCCGGACGACCGCCCCCAGCGGTAACCCCGTGGCCCGGCGTCAGTCCGGGCCACCCCGCAGCCCACCACCACGCCCACCCGCCCAGGAGCCACCATGCACCCCATCCCGGACGGTGCCCGCGACGACATCACCGCCGCCCTCACCCACTGGCACAACACCACCCCGCAGGTGCCCGCCACCCCCCAGGCCCTCGCCGACTACCTGTGCGTCGTCCTCGCCGACTGCGGATGGCGCATCACCCCCACCGCCCAGGACACCTCACACCAGGACACGGCCGCATGACGATCACACAGCTACTGGCGGCGCCGGCCTTTTTGGGCGCGCTGCGCCCGGGGGAGAGCACCCCCTGCCGCACCGCGCCGAGGCTCTTCGACCCGGAGGCCGGCGTACTCGCTCGCGAGGAGGCCCGCGAGATGTGCGGCACATGCCGGCTCCAGGAGGAGTGCCGGCAGTGGGCGATCGCTACGGGTGAGCCCCGCGGGCTGTGGGGTGGGCTGACTCCTGATGAGCGGCGCGAGCGGGGGGCGCGTCTGGTGCGCTCCTCCAGCCGGCGGTGCACGGCCTGCGGTCAGCCCGGGGTGTGCCGGGGGCAGCAGATCTGCGGATCGTGCCAGGCCGCGGCAGCCGAGGAGCGGCGCCGGGCGTGGCTGCGGGTCGAGCACGCGCGGCCGGGGGGCGGGAGCGTCCGCGGGTACCGACTGGAGCTGCTGCTGGGGCTGGAGACGTGCGAGCCGTGCAGGGCGGCGTGGCGGGCGAGGAAACGGGACCGGGAGCGGTTGGCCGGCACGAGGGAGAAGACCGAACGCCAATGCGACATGAGATTGCGAGTTGACAACACAATGTGATGTCGTATTCTGGTGTCCATCCCGGTCACTCCGAGGAGCACGATGACCACCACCCGCACACAGCTGGCTGACCTGACGCAGGACCAACTGGACTGGCTCTACGACGGCATCAACCAGGCCGCGCGCGAGGCCCTGGCGCAGCGGCGCGAGATGCGGCAGATCACCCGCAGCCTCACCGCCGCCCGCGCCTACGCCGCCGACAACGCCTCGCAGCTCGCCCAGGACGGGCACGCCCAGCTGCTGCACGCCCTCGGCGTCCGTCGTCCGGCCGAGGACGGCCAGGCATGACACACCGCAGCGTCGACGCCCGGTGGGTGCGGGATCTGTACGACGCCATCCCTACGGCCTGACGGCTGCCTGATCCGCTCGCTGGGCGGTGACGGGGAGCCGGACAGCCCGGCCCGAGACCGGAGGGGCACGATGTTCCGCAAGAAGAAGCAGAACGAGGACTCGCTCAGCAACACGGTGGCCGACGCCGTCGCCGACACCGTCGTCCAGGCGGGGACGGTCAACGGCGGCGTCAGTACCGGCGCCCACACCGTCATCAACCAGCCCACAGGGCCCGTCAACACGGGCAACGGCCCCCAGATCGTCACGACCTACAGCGGCACCATCACCCAGCACGTCGGTCAGGGGCACGCCGTCATCGGCGATGTGCACGGCGGGCTGCACTACAACGCCGGCGACCATTCATGACCGCCGTATCCACCCCGGCTACCGGCGCCACAGGACTGTCCCCAGGCCAGGTCGCCGAGCTGCGCGAACGGGCCCGCCACGAGGCTGGCCCTTTCGTAGACCCTCACCTCGCCCAGCGAATCCGCGTGCACAACGCGGAATGGGCGTCCGCGATCCTCGGCCACCCATTCCCCGGCCAGCACCGGATCACCTGGCCCGAGCTTTACCTGCTGCACATCGCCGCCGAGGCAGAGCCGTCCCCTCCCCCGCCGCCGGCAACCGCAGCAGCAGCCCGCCACCGCGCCGAGCAGGAAACCGCCCGAGCTGCCGTCGAGCAGGCGTACCGGCAGCAGGTCGAGGAGTGGGAGCAGTTGGCGGCCGGGCTCGGCCGCCTCGGCGTCCGCGCCGAGGTCCGTCACAACTACACCTCGCACCGGCACCTGGGCCACTACACGCAGGGCGGTGACCACATATACCTGCTGGACGACCTGCACATCGGCCGCCTTCGACGATTGGCCGGGCGTGTCCTGTGCTTCACGCGCAGCCGCGCCCGCAACCTCCGCGAGTTCCCCGAACCCGCCCGCGACGGCCGGCCGCCGACCTGCCGCGCTTGCCTGACCACCGCGCGCCGCATCACCACACGAGGAGCAGTCACATGAGCGTGCCCACTCTGGACGACGACCCGGACGAGGTCACCGTGGACGGTGACGTCTGGTCCCGGATCGGCATTACCTCCAACGCCAGGCACCTGTACGTGCCCCGGGACCGTCGCCCGTGGGATGGCCGCGAGGCGACGCTGCCCGCGCTCGTCGCCGCCGGCCACACCGTGCTCCCCCGGCACCCGGCCGAGGCCGAAGTGGAGCGACTGAAGGCACTGCTGCGCAGCGTCCAGGCGGACCTGCGGCGCGCTCGTGCTGAGGCTAAGGGTCGCGCGGAGCACGCCGAGCGCCTCGCGGCACAGCTGGAGCAGCTCGGCCAACCGGTGCGTGAGCGCAGGCCCTGATGCCGATCCGCCCCGAGCAGCGTGCCCTCTATCCGGCGGACTGGCCTGAGATCTCCCGCCGCATCCGCGAGGGGCGGGCCGGCTGGCGGTGCGAGTGCGATGGCCGGTGCGGCGTCCCCCACGACGGGGGACGCTGCACGGCCGTCCATGGCCGACCGAGCCCGCTCACTGGATCGAGGGTCGTACTGACCGTCGCGCACCTCGACCACCAGCCGGCCAACTGCGACCCGGCCAACCTCATGGCCGCCTGCCAGGCGTGCCACCTGCGGTACGACGCCGACCACCACCGGCGCACCGCCGCCGCCACCCGCCGCGCCGCCATCGAGGCGGCCGGCCAGACCACCCTCGATGTCCGGATCGGAGACACATGACCCATCCCCTACCAGTCGGCGCCCGGGTACGGCACTACGGCCAGCAGTGGCCAGCCGCCCGTGACGCCGGCACGGCGACCGTCCGCGAGATCCAGGGGCCGCTGCCCGACTGCACCTACGAGTACCGGGTGCAGGCCACCCGGGACTTTTCCCGCGGCCCCGACAACCCGGAGGACCGCGACGCGTGGTGGTCCTCCTCGGCCACGATCCCAGCCGCGCCGCAGACCGGCGAGGACCAGGCCGCGGGGGAGGCGCCGTGACGAGCCCCTGCCCCTCCTGCAACACCGCCCCAAGGAGGCGCGGCCAGTACCTGTGCCGGGGCTGCTGGGCGCAGCTCCCCGCCCCCGCCCGGCGCGCCCTGAGCCGACGCGACGCCCAGGCGTGGGCCCGGCTCCGGCAGCTCCACGCCCACCTCGACAGCGGGCGCCCGCTCGCGCACCTGGAGATCACCCCATGACGTACCCACTGGACGACGCCGACAGCGTGCAGCGCCTGGCGCTCGACGTCATCGCCGAACAGGCAGCCGAGACGCAGGCCCTCGCCCGCGCCTTCGGTCCGGAGGACGACGACGCCCCCGTCCGGTCCGGCATCCAGACCGCGATGCGCGGCATCGCCGCGGCGACGCTGCACCGCATCGCCGCCCAGCTGCCCGATGCCACGCCGACTCAACGCGAGTGGCTGGAGGAGCAGGCCGACGGCCTGCACCTGGAGGTCACCGAGATCCTCACCGGCGCGTGGGGCACCCCGCCCGACGACCCGGCGAGCGCACCCAGCGAGGCCCCCACGGTGGCCATGGACACCACGGTGCCGGACCAGGTGGTCGTCACCATCCCGGACCTGCGGTACCTGGACACCGACGCCGGCACCTGGTCCGCGCAGATCGGCCTGCACCGGTACCACCTGCTCGCCCTGCGGGACGAGATCGACCGCGTCATCCCGCCGTCCGGCACGGTGGCCGGCGCCCTCGCGCGCGAGCTGGAGCGCAGCACCCACCAGGCAGAGGAGGCACGGCACGCCGTGACACGCCTCGCCACGCTGATCCGCGACTCCCAGCAGCTCCTCGACGTCGTCCAGGAGGACGGCGACGGCCGGTGGCTGTGGGGCGAGATCGACGGCGCCCTGCGCCGGGCTGAGACCGCCGTGCAGCCCCTCGGGGAGCCGCTGCTGCCGCGCCAACTGCGGGCCGAGCCTGAGCGCCTGGACCGGCACTCGCTGCCGGTGATGCCCGAGCAGGTCGAGGCCGCGGTACGTGAGCGGGTGTCCGGCGACGAGGTGCTGCCGTCGGAGCTGGCGCGTGCGCTGTGGCAGGAGCTGGAGCGTACCCGCGTGGAGCGGAGCGCCTGGATGCTGGAGGTGCAGCGTGCCGCCGTCGAGGAGCAGCGGCACGAGCGGTTCGAGGCGGCAGCCGGCGCCCGGATGCTCCAGCACATGACGGCCGAGGTCCAGCGGATGGCAGACCGGATGACGGCCGCTCAAGTCACCGCGCGGCGGGCGGTGTGGGAGAAAGTGCTGTCGGCCGCCGCCGAGCGTCCGCGTGAGCACAGGATGCTGGAGCTGCGGGTCGAGGCGTGGCGGGCTGCTCGCCCAGGGCAGTCATGAGCTGCCCCCACCAGGAGGCCGGCGAGGGGTCGCGGTGACATTTCCGCGGCTGAAATTAAGGTCGCCCCGCCCCCGGCCGAACCGGGGGCGGGGCGCTGTCGTGTGAGGGCGACGGGACCGGGGGCCACTCCGTCCCCGCGCAGTGGGCCCCGCCTGACTGCGGCACTGCCTGCGGGAGGGTCCGTTTCCACGGTCCCGACCGATTCCCGGCTCCCGTCGCCGCGGCCAGAGTACCGGCCACAGCTGCTCTTTCGCTGGCGATTTTCCGGAGTCCAGGGGTGTGGAGACTGTCCGGACGGTCTGTCCGGACTCCTCCGGACGGGTCCCGGACAAGGCTCTGACCTGCGGGGACATTGCCCGGACAGCCAACCCGAGTGCGACACAACCTTTGGATTTGACATCCAAAGGTCGTGTCGCAATACTGGACTCATCGACACCGACCACCGGGGAGATCCGATGACCACTACCACCGACGCCGCCACCGTCCTCCGAGCCCTGGCCGCCGTCGGCGTCACCGACCCGACCCGCACCGCTCAGGCCCTGGGCGCCGCCGGTCTCCTCGCCCCCACCGCCACCCCGGCCCCGGCCCCGGCCCCGGCGAGCATCGACATCACCGTGCTGTCGCTCATCGACGGGTCCGTGCAGACCGTCACCCTGGATGACTACTACACGCAGGACATCGACGGAGAGCACAAGATCGCTGGCCACGTGGACGCAGCCGATGCAGTGATCGGCCCGGTCGTCATCCAGGTGACCCTGCCCGACTGCACGCACATCTGCCGGTCCGCCGAGTCCCAGATGACGAACCTCGGCTTCGGGCGGCCGTACCTGGCGATGCGTTCCCACAGCGCGACCGGGCCCGCCAGCGAGGCATACCGTCTCAGCTACGTCACGGCGCTTGGGGCAGTGGAGGAGACCCGGGCGACGTTCCGTCGCGCGCAGCTGGACGCCAAGCGGCTCGCGCGGCACGGACACGCCACGGACATCGAAATCGACTTCCCTCGATCCAGCTGACCGGACAACGCCCTGACCTGCTCGGATGGGTGTCCGGACAGCCCGGACACCCATCGCCACCGTCCATCAGCACCACCCAAAGGGAGAGCCCTCGATGGCACGCACCGACCACCACGGCCCCCGCCAGATCCCGGACCGCGTCGCGCCCTACCGCGCGCGCCCCCGCGTCCGCTCGCACCACCAGCGCGCCGCGCACAAGCGGGACCGCCAGGGCGCTCGTCTCGCGCTCCGCCTGGGCACCGAGCCGCCTCGACCGCAGCGCCGCCGCGTGGACTGGGACGTCACCTGACCGTCCCTCACAACGACTGATGCCCGACCCCTTCGCGGGGTCGGGCATCAGTCGTTGCGGCGCGGTCGTTCCTGGCCCACATCGCACGCCTTGGATATGAGGTAGTGCGCGATGGAGTCAGGTTCACCATCGACCCGTTCGCACCAGGGCGCCCTCCCCGGAGGGGGGCGCAGGTGCAGACGGCGAGCACTCTACTACCTCGCGTGTTGCCGACTTACTCGCCTGACGGGTCAGGCGATGCCGCCGGCTGCTCGGTAGCAGCCCTCCACACGCCGCCCGTGCGATCCAGCACGCCCTCCTCGTGCAGGCGCTCCAGCGCCTGGTCGACCACACGGCGGGAGGCTCCGTAGGTCTCCGCCAACTCCGCGGGCTCCGGTAGCAGCACGCCGGGGCCGACCCCGGCGTAGTCCTTGCGCAGCATCTCCACCAGCCGGCCGGTGAATACCCGGTAGGGCGGCAGGCCAGCATCCCGCCTCAGCGAGTTGACGTAGATCTGGTCGTAGGGCGCAGCCTCCGCCAGTTCGCCCGGCGGCACCTCCTGGGCCTCCATGAGCCGCAGCAGCTCGGCGTGGACCTCCTCGCGCAGCATCTCCAGGCGGTCCTGGGCCGCGTAGTGCGGGCCGGCCTTGCGCTCGATGTCCCGGATCGCGGCCTGAGACGTCACGCCCTCGGAGACGGCTGGCAGCTTCCTCCCGGCCGCGGCCTTGGCGGTGCGCTCGACCGTCCGTCGTGAGTATCGGGCCGCCTCAGCGATGGCGCCGGTGGTGGCCGAGCCGGCGAGCTTGTGGGCTGCGACAGCATCCTGGAGCGCCTTGCGGGTCCGCTTGATCTTGGCCTGGACGTCCTCAATTTGCCTGGTCAGGTCCCTGAGTGTGGCCAGGGGGTCGGGGGCTCTCTGGGCGGTGGGCATGCGGGCATGATGCCACAGTGCGACACGACATTGCGACTTGACATTGCGACATTACATTGGGACTATGAAACCCAATCTCATGTCGCACTAGCGCTGAGGGGACCACCATGCGCATCACCGCCCGCCAGGACACCGCCCGCACCGAGGCCGACCTGGACCGCGCCATCGAGCGCGAGCTGCCCGTCACGGTGACCTACCTGGCGGAGGAGACCCGGGACGTGATCGCCGTGGACACCACCGGCCAGGCCGTGCGCCGCACCATCAAGACCGGCTCTCTCGTGGAGATCGTCCGCACCATCGAGCCCCGCGACCGCATCACCACCCGCGCCGGACACACCGTCATCAAGGCCATGTGCCGCAAGAGCGGCGGGCACCGCAGCTACCGCCTGGACCGCCTCGTGTCCTACACCGTCCACCGGGGCGCCCGGCAGCTCATCGCCGAGCCCGCCCCGCGCGCCGCCCGGACGCTGGACGACATCTCCACCGGCTGCACCGCCGGTCACGGCCAGCACCGCTACACCGTGAACACCACCAGCGGCGCCGAGCTGTACGACGGCACCGAGCCCGGACCGGCCCACGCCGCCCTCGCGGACGCGGGACGCGGCGCCCGGACCGTCGCCACCGCCGAGGACGGCGCGTACTGCCTGGACGTCACCCGGCACATGACCGCCCTGGCCGCCCGCTGACCACCCACCGGCCCCCGCCTGCGGGCAGGGCCAAGGAGACCCACCTCGTGAGCATCACCGCCCCCCAAGCCCCATACATCGACGCAGTCGTCGCCGCCCTCGACGCCGCCGACTACCCGCCCGAGCTGGTCACCATCAGGCCCGACCGGCGGGACCGGCGCTCCGCCACCGCCTCCATCACCCTCGCGTCCGGCCTCGTCCTGCGCTGGTGCTGTCACCTCGGGTGGCGCATCGGTAGGCGCCACCCGTCGATGCCGTCCCTCGCCGACCCGGCCGACGTGGCGCACGCCGCACTGCTGGCCGTCGACCACTACGACCCGCCCACCACCACAGCGCGGTGGTCCCGCGCCCACGAGATCGACCAGGCCCTCGCCGCCCGGGACGACGCCGTCGCGCGCGGCGCCCTGACCGTCATCTGACCCCAGACAGGAGAGCAGCATCCATGCAGATCAGCCCCCACGCGGCCTACGTGCAGGCCGTCGCCGAGGCCCTCGACGCCGCCGGCGTCCCCCAGCCCGACGCCATCACCCTCCACACCGCCCAGGCCGCGTACCGGCAGGTGCACACCGCCGAGCTGATGTGGCGCTACCCGTCCCCGCAGTGGGGCGGCGAGCTGCGCCTCGGCTGGCACTCCGGGTACGGCTGGTACGCCACCCACGGCCGCGCACACCCGCGCACCCGCCTGCACTCGATGCTGGCCGGCGACCCGGCCGAGGTCGCCGGCGCCATCCGACACCTCGTCACCTACGGCCCCGCGTCCCGCCTGCACACCATCGGCATCGGGCTGTGGGAGCACGCCGAGGGACTCACCGGTGAGCGCCTGGCCGACGAGCTGGACGCGTACCTGTGAGCGCCACCCACGCCCTCCGGGCGGCCATCCGGCTCCTCACCATCGGGGACAGCACCGGGGACCCCGACCGGCGGACCTCCATCGCGGACGCGCGGATCGCGCTCGCCGCCGCTCGCGGCCTGCTGGACGAGGCGTGCCCCGCCAGCGGCCTGCGCACCTCGGAGGCCGCGTGTCGCATCGTGGCCGGCGAGTGGGCGGAGCTGCTGGCCGACGGCCGGCCGCCGTCCGACTACAGGCGCCGCCGGTACGAGGAGGTGCGGCAGCTGTGGGCCGAGCTGCACCCCGAGCTGGTCGCCGACATCTGGCCGGCCCTGCCCCCGGAGCCGCCGCTGTGCGAGGTGTGCCGGGATGACGACTGCATGACGCCGTGGGCCAGCCCCTCCAGCATCTGCACCACGCCCGGGTGCCACGCTCCGCACGACGAGCACCGGGACGACGACGAGGGCGCCACCTGCTGCTCTTTCCGGCTGTGATCCGTGTCCGGACGGTCTGTCCGGACTCCTCCGGACGGGGCCCGGACAAGGCTCTGACCTGCGGGGACATTGCCCGGACAGCCAACCCGAGTGCGACACAGCCTTTGGATTTGACATCCAAAGGTCGTGTCGCAATACTGGACCCATCGACACCGACCACCGGGGAGATCCGATGACCGCCACCCTCACCGCGCGCACCACCGCCGCCCTCGCCCTCGTCATCGCGATCACCCCGGCCCTGGAGATCGAGACCGAGGAGCCCGCCCGCTGCGACCACTGCGGCACCGAGGCGCCCGACGGCGACGCGGACACCGCCCGCGACGAGCACGACTGGGACATGACCGAGTACGGCGACCTGCTGTGCGACGACTGCGCCCACTACGACGGCCCCACCGGCCCCTACGACCCCGCCTACTACGGCTGACCACCACAGACCGGGGCGCCCGGCCCCCCTCCCTGCCGGGCGCCCCACCCCAACGCACTCGAAAGGCCAGACATGAGCACCGAAACCCGCAGCGTCGTCAGCATCCTGGGCGGCAAGGTCCACGCCGCCGCGATGACGGTCATCCCGTGGCCGCTGTGCCGGACCGGCGCATCGACCCTCCTCAGCGTCCCGTACCGGCACGCCTCTGCGCCCATCGACTGCGACGACTGCACCGAGCACGAGTCGCACTGACCGCAGTACCGACGCCCCCGCCCGGCCCCCGCCACGGAGGGCCGGGCCCGCCCCCGGATGGAGCGCATCATGAGCCTCACGTACCTGCCCGCCGCCCAGCTCATGCCGGGCGACGTGATCTACACCGACGGCCGCCGCACCGCGCTGGTGCTCGCCGTCGAGGCGGACGCTCAGCGGCCCGGCCGCGTGCTGATCTCCGTGGGATGGGAGTCGCCCATCACCCTCGCGCAGAGGGCCGCTGTCGCCGTCGCGACGCTCCAGCCGCGCCCCGACCCCGGCCGCTGACCACCTGACCGAGGTGCCCAGCCCTCTCCGTGCCGGGCCCCCATCCCAGGGCCCGCCCCGGACTCCCACCCCTCCCGGGGCGCGCCCACCCAGACCCACCACCAACAGCCCAGAGAGGCCAACATGACCAGCGAGACCCGCAACACCGTCAGCGTCCGGGGCGGCAAGATCCACGAGTCGATCGACATCCACGGCAGCGCAGTGGCCTGGCCACGGTGCCGCACCGGCGCCCAGGACAGCACCGGCACCCGGTACCAGGTCACCGGCGAGCCGGTGACCTGCCGGAACTGCCTCGTATACGCCGCCCGCCGCGCAGAGGCCGCGCGCCTGGCCGCCGCGTCGCCGCTCGCCGCCGCCGCGCTCCAGCTGGCCGAGACCGTGGAGGCCGCCAACGCCGAGCGGGCCGCCGCCCCGCCGCAGCCCACCCGCACCGGCCCCACCTACAAGGCCGGCGACCGCATCAGCACACCGCACGGCCCCGCCACCGTCATCAGCCACACCCACGGCACGGTCGCCTACCGCCCCGACAGCACGCCCGGAGAGTACTTCGTCGCCGAGGACTCCCCCGACCTCCGCCCGGCCATCGCGGCGCGAGCCGAAGAGGCCGAGCAGGAAGCGGCGCCCGAGCCGGAGCCGACCGCGCCGACCATCCCCATGTCCGTCGCCTACACCAACCGGCGCCCCGGCGAGGAGTGCGCGCACATCGAGATCAGCGCGGCGGACCTGGCCGCCCTGACCGCCGGGCAGCCCGAGGCCATGACGCGGCTGATGGACGTGATCCAGCAGGCTGCGGCCCGCTTCAACTGACCAGCCCGGCCCCCGGTCGCGGGGGCCGGCCCCCCCGGCCGCCCCGCCCGGGGCGGCCCACCCCATCAGAGAAAGGACGCCCGTCACCATGACGACGCTCAGCCGCTACGCCCGCAACCCCCGCTCCGGCGCGTACCACTACGGACGCGACACCTACGCCGGAGACACCATCCTGCTGTGCACCGGCGCCACCTACCGGCAGGCCGACATCACCAGCAACCCGACCGGATACGGCCAGATCGCGCCCCTCGCTGCGCCCACCGCCCGGCACACGGAGTGCCGCAAGTGCGGCCGGGCCCGGGCCGAGCTGGCAGCGCCCAAGGCCGCCGACAGCCCGCAGGTGGCCCAGCTGATCAAGCAGCACCGGCTCAGCGACCGCATGGTGACCGCCCTGCTGACCGGTGCAGCCGCCGGCCAGCTCACCGGCCTCACCAGCACGCTCAACGCGCTCGTAGAGCGCGGCCTGGCC
>NZ_JBHWJL010000057.1:0-23602 GCF_042731495.1 Streptomyces sp. NPDC059853 | reverse complement strand
GAGCTTTTTTTTTTATATCGCCCCCCGCCCCGCCGCCCGGCGCGGGGGGGGGGGGGGGGGGGGGCCCCGCCGCGGTCAGAGGTCGGCGAGCAGGGAGAGCGGGGACTCCACCAGGTCGGCCACATGGCGCAGGAAGCCCCCGGCGACCGCCCCGTCGCAGACCCGGTGGTCGAAGGTGAGGGACAGCTGGACCACCTGGCGTACGGCCAGTTCGCCCTCGTGGACCCAGGGCCTGGGGACGATCCGGCCGACACCGAGCATGGCCGCCTCGGGGTGGTTGAGGATCGGGGTCGAGCCGTCGACGCCGAACACCCCGTAGTTGTTGAGCGTGAAGGTGGAGCCGGTGAGGTCCGCCGGGGCCGGCCTGCCGCTGCGGGCGGACTCGGTGAGGCGGGCGAGTTCGGCGCCGAGTTCCCGGGTGGTACGGCGCTGGGCGTCGCGCAGTACGGGCACCAGCAGGCCGCGGTCGGTCTGGGCGGCGAAACCCAGGTGGACGGCCGGGAAGGTGACGACGGCGTTGGCGGCGGCGTCGAAGGTGGCGTTCAGCCGCGGATAGCGGGCCAGGGCCGCGACGCAGATCCGGGCCAGGACGGCGAGCAGCGGGAGCCCGGTGGCGCGGCGCGCGGCGAGCAGGCCGGTGGCGTCGGCGTCCACCCAGCAGGTGGCGTCCGGGATCTCGGACCTGCTGCGGCTGAGCCGGGCGGCGGCGGTGGCGGCGATGCCGCGCAGCGGGGTGCGCGTCGCCTCGCCGCCCGGTTCCCGGCCGCGCGCGGACAGCGGTTCGGCGGCGGGCGCGGGCCGTGCGGTGCGGGCCTCGACGTCGGCCCGCAGGATCAGGCCGTCGGGCCCCGAACCCCGCACGGTCCGCAGGTCGATGCCGTGGTCACGGGCGAGCTTGCGCACCAGCGGCGAGATCACCGCGACCGCCGGGCGGGCGGTGGCAGCGGCGGGCGGCGCGGGCGGGGGCGGGGGCGGGGTGCCGGGGGAGGTGGTGGTGCCGGTGCCGTAGCCCACCAGGACCTGCCCGGAACCTCCGTCCTGCCGCCCGGCGTCCGGCTGCTCGCCGGGCGGCCGGGCTCCGGTGCCGCCGCCGCTGCCCGTACCCGCGCCCGGGGTGGTCGCCGGGGCGGCGACGCGGACCAGGGGCGAGCCGACCGGGACCTCCTCGCCGACCGCGCCGAACCGCTCCGTCACCACCCCCGCGTAGGGGCAGGGGACCTCGACCATCGCCTTGGCCGTCTCCACCTCCACCACCGGCTGGTCCACCGTCACCTCGTCGCCGACCGCCACCAGCCAGCGCACGATCTCGGCCCCGGTGAGCCCCTCGCCGAGATCCGGGAGGAGAAAGGTCTGCGCCATGGCGTTCACTCCTCCCACTGGAGGCGGGCGACCGCGTCCAGGACCCGGGCGGTGTCCGGCAGATGGTGCCGCTCCAGCAGCGGCGGCGGATACGGGATGTCGTGGCCGGTGACCCGCAGCACCGGCGCGGCCAGGTGGTGGAAGCAGCGCTCGGTGACCCGGGCCGCGATCTCGGCGCCCGGGCCCGCGAAACCGGTCGCCTCGTGCACCACGACCGCCCGGCCCGTCCGCCGTACCTCCGCGCACACCGTCGCGTCGTCGAACGGCACCAGCGTGCGCAGATCGACCACCCCCAGGTCCCAGCCCCGGGTACGGGCGGCCTCCTCCGCCGCGGCCAGGCACAGCGGCAGCGACGGGCCGTAGGTGAGGAGCGTGGCCGAGGTGCCGGGCCGGCGCACCACGGCCCGGCCGAGCGGGGGGACCGGCGGCGGCGCGTCCAGATCGACCGCCTCCTTCGACCAGTACAGCCGCTTGGGCTCCAGGAACACCACCGGATCGTCCGAGGCGATGGCCTGCCGCAGCAGCCCGTACGCGTCGGCGACCGTCGCCGGGGTGACCACGTGCAGCCCCGGGGTGGCCATGTAGTACGCCTCGGAGGAGTCGCTGTGGTGTTCCACGCCGCCGATGCCGCCGCCGTACGGGATGCGGATCGTCAGCGGCAGCGGCATCGCGCCCCGGGTGCGGTTGCGCATCCGGGCGACGTGCGAGACCAGTTGCTCGAACGCCGGGTAGGCGAAGGCGTCGAACTGCATCTCCACCACCGGCCGCAGCCCGTACATCGCCATGCCGGTGGCGGTGCCCAGGATCCCCGCCTCGGCCAGCGGCGTGTCGGCGCACCGCTCGGGCCCGAACTCCGCCGCCAGGCCGTCCGTGATGCGGAAGACCCCGCCCAGGGTGCCGATGTCCTCGCCCAGCAGATGGACCGCGGGGTCCTCGGCGAGCGCGTCGCGCAGCGCGCGGCGCAGCGCCTCGGCGAGGGAGGCCGGACGGGCCGCCGTGATCGTCATCGGGTCGTCGCCTCCTGCCGCAGCCGGGCCGCCTGTTCGGCGAGCTGGGGGGTCGGGCGCGCGTAGACGTGGGCGAAGAGGTCGCCCGGGTCGAGGACGGGCTCCGCGTTCAGGCGGGCCCGCATCCCGGCCGCCAGCTCCTCGGCGGCGTCCCGGGCCGCGCGGGCGTGCTCCTCGTCCAGCAGCCCGTGCCGCTCCAGCGCCCCGGTCAGCAGCGGCAGCGGATCGTGTTCGCGCCAGGCGGCGACCTCCGCGTCCTCGCGGTAGCGGGTGGCGTCATCGGCGTTGGTGTGCGCGTCCAGCCGGTAGGTGAGCGCCTCGACGAGCGTCGGGCCGCCGCCGGCGCGGGCGCGCCGTACCGCGTCGGCCAGCACCTCGTACACGGCGGGCGCGTCGTTGCCGTCCACGAGCCGGCCCGGCATGCCGTACCCGACGGCCTTGTGCGCGAGGGTGGGGGCCGCGGTCTGCCGGGCGAGCGGGACGGAGATGGCGAACCCGTTGTTCTGCACCAGGAAGACGACGGGGGCCTGCCAGACGGCCGCGAAGTTCAGGGCCTCGTGGAAGTCGCCCTCCGAGGTGCCGCCGTCGCCCACCATCGCCAGCGCCACCACGTCGTCGCCCCGGAGGCGGGCGGCGTGGGCCAGGCCGACCGCGTGCGGGAGCTGGGTGGCCAGCGGGGTGGCGAGCGGGGCGACGCGGTGCGTGCGCGGGTCGTAGCCGGTGTGCCAGTCGCCGCGCAGCAGCCCGAGCGCGGCGACCGGGTCGAGGCCGCGGGCCACGGTGGCGAGCGTGTCGCGATAGCTGGGGAACAGCCAGTCCTGGTCGGCCAGCACCAGCGCGGCGGCGATCTGGCACGCCTCCTGGCCGGTCGAGGAGGGGTAGACGGCGAGCCGGCCCTGCCGGGTGAGGGCGGTGGCCTGCTGGTTGTAGCGGCGCCCGAGGACGAGGTGCCGGTGGAGGGTCCGCCACAGTGCGCGGTCGGAGCCTTCGGGCCGTTCGCGGTCGGTGCCGATCCGGTGGTACGGCTCGGTCTCCGGGAGCAGCGGCGCCGGATCGGTCCGGGGCGGGCGGCGCCAGGGTGGTACCGGATCCTGCCCCGCGGTCCGTGACGACGCCGGTGGTTCGTGCAGCACGGTCATGTCCGCGCCTCCCCTCTCACGCCTCCGTCTCCCTACCGATTGTTCGGTCGCCGAGGCAGGTTGGCCAGAGCCGCTCGGGCGCTGTGGACCGCTGGCCCCGATTGCCGTGCTATGGGTGCAGGACGTCCAGAAAGGGGAGGCTGCTCCATATGCCGGATGACCAGATGACTCCGAACCCCGCCAGACCCCTCGACCCCATTGACAGCGCCATCCTGCTGCACCTGCGGGCGGACGGGCGGGCCTCCATCCGCGAGGTCGCGCAGCGGGTGCACATCTCCCGGGCGAACGCGTACGCGCGCATCAACCGGATGCTCGCGAGCGGGGTGATCCGGGGGTTCACGGCCCGGGTGGATCACGAGCGGGCCGGGCAGGGTGCCGCCGCGTACATCACGCTGAAGATCGTCCAGGACAGCTGGCGCACGGTGCGGGCCCGGCTCGAACGGCTGCCGGGGGCGGCGCACATCGCCCTGGTCAGCGGGGACTTCGATGTGCTGCTGCTGGTGCACACCCGGGACAACCGGGAGCTGCGGGAACTGGTGCTGACCAGGATCCAGGCGATACCGGAGGTGATCAGCACCCGGACGCTACTGGTGTTCGAAGAAACGGATCTGCTGCCCGAACGGCGGCCGGTGCGGCAGATCGAGAAGACACCGCCCGAACGCCGGTGAGCTGCCGCCCGGTGCCGGGTCCGTGCCGTGAGAGAACGGGACCACACGATCACCGGGCTGCCGGGATCACCGACATCGGAGACGGAGCACACCATGGCCGGCACCCTGGTCACCCTGCACACCTTCCTCACGCTCGACGGCGTCATGCAGGCGCCGGGCGGGCCGGAGGAGGACACCAGCGGCGGGTTCGAGCACGGCGGCTGGAGCGTGCCGTACGCGGACGAGGAGTTCGGCGCGGCGGTGGACGCCTGGTTCCGGCGCGGGGAGGGCTATCTGCTGGGCCGCCGGACGTACGACATCTTCGCCGGGTACTGGCCGCACGTGACCGATCCGGCGGAGTCGCCGATCGCGGAGAAGCTGAACGGGCTGCCCAAGTACGTGGCGTCGCGCACACCTGGGCTGCCCCTGGAGTGGCAGCACTCGACGCAGCTCGGCCCGGACGTGGTGGCGGAGGTGACCGCGCTGAAGCAGCGGGAGCCGCGCCATCCGGGCGGTGAACTCCAGATCCACGGCAGCGGCGACTTCGCGCGCACGCTGCACGCGGCCGGGTTGATCGACGTGTACCGCCTGTTCGTGTACCCGGTGGTGCTGGGCAGCGGCAAGCGGCTCTTCCCGGAGGGCAGCACCCCGGCGGCGCTGACGCTGGTCGACTCCTCCCTCACCTCGACGGGGGTGACGATCCAGACCTACCACCCGGCGGGCAAGCCGGCCTACGGCTCCTTCTGACCGGCCCGCCCGGACGGCGGGCGCGCCGGGTGTCTAGCCCAGTTCCTTGGTGTCGAGCGTGATGCCGAACGGCTCGGGCAGCTCGATGGGCGTACCGAACGGGTGCGGGCCGTCGACTCGGCTGTAGCCCAGCTCGCCCGGGTGGCTGAAGAGCGAGCAGGAGCGCTCCTGCCGGTCCACCAGCAGATACAGCGGGGCGCGGTATTCCGCGTAGCGCCGGCGCAGGGCCGGGACCAGTTGGTCCCGGATGAGGTCGGCGGCGTTCTCCTGGTCCCAGCTCGGTGACACCGGCTCGATGGCCCCTTCGATGACTTCGGTCCGGTCTCCCCGGATGTGCTGGATCGCGTACTTGAGCGCGGTCTCGGGGTCGGATGCCTCATAGGCGTGGGGATCCCGGTATCCCTCGGGCTGGACGCTCACCGATCCTCCAAGAAGCGTGCCGCGGTCGCGGAAGCGGCCTTCTCCTGTTTACGTCATGCCAGGCCCGGCCGGAGCCCCAGGAGACAAGGTCCACTCGAACGGGTGTTCAGTCCGTCGATTCTGTTGACCGCCGCAGGTCAGTACGTGTCGTGCTGGACCGGGCACTTGCCCTCGCTCAGTGCCTTCGCCTCCTCGTCCAGGTAGAAGTTCGGCCGCAGGTCCGCCTCGTCGTAGTAGCGGTGGAAGACCGGGGTGAGGCCGCCGGAGACCGGGGGGACGATCCAGGACCAGTCGGCCGGGACGATGCGGCCGGCCGCCTCCTCGCGGGCGAGGTGGGTGAGGAAACGTTCCGACTCGGTGTGGTGGTCGGAGATCTTCACGCCCGCCTTGGCGAAGGAGTGCAGGACGGCGATGTTCAGTTCGACCAGCGCGCGGTCGCGCCACAGCGAGGTCTCGCGGCTGGTGTCCAGGTGCAGCAGCCGGCCGATGACGGGCAGCAGGTTGTAGCGGTCGGCGTCCACGAGGTTGCGCGCGCCGATCTCGGTGCCGAGGTACCAGCCGTTGAACGGCGCCAGCGGGTAGTTGATGCCGCCGATCGACAGCCGCATGTGGGAGATCGCCGGGACCGCGTGCCAGCGCAGTCCCATCCGGGTGATCTGCGGGTACTCGGGGTGCTCGATCGGCACCTCCATGACCAGCTCGGGCGGTACGTCGAACAGCTGCGGCTTGTCGCCCGGCACCTGGATGACCAGTGGCAGCAGGTCGAACCAGCCGCCCGGCGCCTGCCACCCCATGCGCCGCACCGTCTCGGTGAAGTCCACGTGCCCCGGGTCCCCGACGACCGAGCCGTCCGGGCCGCGGTAGCCCGCGTACCGGATGAGCTGGCTGTTCCACACCCGCGGCGCCCGCCGGTACGGGGTCTCGGGCGCGAAGACGGAGATGACCGGCCGTATCCGGCCCTCGTTGGTGGCCTGCCGCAGATGGTCGCAGAGGTGGGCGTGGATCTCCTCGGGGGTCCGCGCGGTGCGCCGGTCCAGGACGCGCAGGCTCTTCCAGTACAGCCGGCCGATGCAGCGGCTGGAGTTGCGCCAGGCGACCCGGGCGCCGAAGGTGAGTTCCTCGGTGCTGTGCCGGTACGAGCCGGAGTGCTCGATGTGTTCGCGCACCTGGCGCAGCCGCATGTCCAGCGGCAGCGGCTGGTCGGGGTGCTCCGCGTAGAACAGGCGGAGGAACTCCTCGGCTTCGTTCCAGTCGGCCGCCCCGGTGGTGGTGGTCGCGAGCGGTGTGTGTCCGATGGGACGGTCGGTGTTCATGGACTCCCCGGGGTAGGCGAGCACGGCGGTGCGGCTCGGACAATGCCCCCGTCAATGCAAGTGGTCGGCCGATAACAGTAGTTGATGACTGGCACATGCCGGGTCGCTGTGCCGGTGGCAGCTGCCGCCGGAGCTCAGCGGTGCTGGCGCAGCCCGGCGAACGCCGTGCTGACCACGGCTTCCACCACCGCCTGGTCCACCGGGTCGTCCTGGTCGCCGTGCGGCCGGTACCACTCCGCCACCGAGTTGATCATCCCGAACAGCAGCCGGGCCGCCAGCCGTACGTCCACCTCCGGCCGCAGGTCGCCCTCGGCCGCCGCCTGCCGCAGCAGCGCCGCCACCCGCTGGTCGAACTCCCGGCGGCGGGCCAGCGCCCAGCGTTCGGTGTCGGTGTTGCCGCGTACCCGCAGCAGCAGCGTCACGTACGGCAGCCGCCGCATGAGGACGGCGGTGGTGCGGCGGGTGACGTACTCCAGGCGGTCGATGGCGCGGCCCTGCCGGGCGCCGGGCTCGTCGAGGACGGCGGCGAGTCCGTCCAGCGCGTGGCTGACGGCGCGGCGCAGGAGTTCTTCCTTGCTGCGCACGTGGTGGTAGATGGAGGACTTGGAGATGCCGGCGGCGCGGGAGAGGTGTTCCATCGAGGTGCCGTCGTAGCCGCGCTCGTTGAACACCTGGACCGCGACCTCCAGCAGGGTCTGCGGGGTGTAGGTGTCGCGCTGCGTGCGCGCCGGCTCGGCGCTCCTGTCGCCTCTGGCGGTCACTCGGCTCTTCCTTCCGCGCTCTTGCCCGACCGATCGTTCGGTAGCAGTATCGTCCATGCCCGACCGCCACCCGACCATGACTGCCGCCGACGAGGAGTTGGTCCCGGCCATGACATCTTGGCAGCGCCATCGCGCCACCCTGGACACGGCACTTGAGACTATCCGCACCCGTTCGTACTGGTCCCCGCACCCCGAACACCCCAAGGCCTACGGAGACGGAAGCGCCGGTGCCGCCGCCTTCGCCGCCCTGCGCGACCGCGGCCGGTTCGAGGCACCGGGCCAGCCGGGCACCGACGCCTGGGTCGGCGCCGAGGTCTCCCCGTACGGCTTCCCGCTCGGCATCACCTACCCGCACCCCGACCCCGACGTGCTGCTGCCCGCCATGCTCGCCGGGATCCCGGCCTGGCGCGACGCGGGACCCGAGCGGCGCGCGCTGGTCTGCCTGGAGATCCTGGACCGGATCGCCGCCCGCACCCCCGAGTTCGCGCAGGCCGTGATGCACACCACCGGCCAGGCGTACGTCATGGCCCTCCAGGCCGGCGGCCCGCACGCCCAGGACCGCGGTCTGGAGGCGATCGCCCACGCCTACGCGGAACAGACCCGCCTCCCCGGGCGCGCCGAGTGGGCCAAGGAGCAGGGCCGGCGCGGCACGCTCCGCATGATCAGCGACTACACCCCGGTGCCCGTGGGCATCTCGCTGCTCATCGGCTGCAACACCTTCCCCACCTGGAACGGCTTCCCCGGCTTCTTCGCCTCCCTCGCCACCGGCAATCCGGTGCTGGTCAAGCCGCACCCGCGTGCCGTCCTGCCGCTGGCGCTCCTGGTGCGGATCGCCCGCGAGACGCTCGCCGAGGCCGGTTTCGACCCGAACCTGGTGGCGCTCGCCGCCGAGGCCGAGGGCGAGGGCAGCGCGAAGACGCTGGCGCTGCGCCCCGAGGTGGCGCTGATCGACTACACCGGCTCCACCGAGTTCGGCGACTGGCTGGAACAGCACGCCGTCCAGGCCCGGGTGTTCACCGAGAAGGCCGGGGTGAACACCGTCGTCATCGACTCCACCGACGACTACCGGGGCATGCTCGGCAACCTCGCCTTCTCGCTCTCCCTCTACAGCGGCCAGATGTGCACCGCCCCGCAGAACCTGCTCATCCCGGCCGAGGGCATCACCACCGAGAACGACGGGCACCGCACCTTCGACGAGGTCGTCGCCGATCTCGCGGGCGCGGTCGACCGGCTGCTCGGCGCCGACACCCGCGCCGCCGGACTGCTCGGCGCCATCGTCAACCCGGCGGTCACCGAGCGGCTGGAGCGGGCGGCCGGGCTCGGCGAGGTCGCCCTCGCCTCGCGCGCCATCGGCCACCCCGAACACCCCGAGGCGACGATCCGCACCCCGCTGATCGTCAAGCGAAAAGAACCGGTCGAGAGCGAGCACTTCGGTCCGATCGCCTTCGCCATCGCCACCGCCTCCACCCGCGACGCGCTGGAGGTGCTGCGCCGCACCCTGCGCACCCGCGGCGCCATGACCGTCTCCGGCTACACCACCGCGCCCGAGGTCGAACGCGCCCTCATCGGGGTCTGCCTCGACGAACGCGCCCAGCTCTCCCTCAACCTCACCGGCGATGTCTTCGTCAACCAGACCTCCGCCTTCGCCGACCTGCACGGCTCCGGCGGCAACCCGGCCGCCAACACCGCGCTGGTGGACGCCGCGTTCATCACCCCCAGGTTCCGTACGGTGCAGGTGCGCCGGCCCGGATAATCCGGGGTATGACCGAACCCCACACGGTGGCGGTGGTCGCCCTCGAAGGGGTCGTGCCGTCCGACCTGTCGAACCCGGTGGACACCTTCGGCTGGGCCAGGCTCCCGGACGGCCGCCCCGCCTACCGGGTGCGGGTGTGCGGGACGCAGCCGGGCGCGGAGATCACGGCCGGGCCGTTCACCGTACGGGTCGGATACGGTCTCGACGCCCTCGCCGACGCGGACACGGTGGTGCTCTGCGGCGTGGACGAGCCCCCCGACCCGCTGCCGCCCGGGGTCCGCGCGGCGGTGCGCGGCGCGTACGACCGGGGCGCGCGCGTCGCCTCCATCTGCACCGGCGCCTTCCTGCTGGCGGCCACCGGACTGCTCGACGGGCAGCGCGCCACCACGCACTGGCTGGGCGCCGCCGAACTCGCCCGCCGCTACCCGGCGGTCACCGTCGACCCCGGGGTGCTGTACGTCGACAACGGCCGCACTCTCACCTCGGCCGGTGTCTCCGCCGGACTCGACCTGTGCCTGCACATGATCCGCGGCGACTTCGGCGCTGCGGTCGCCGCCGACGTGGCCCGGATGGCGGTCAGCCCCCTCGAACGCGACGGCGGCCAGGCCCAGTTCATCAACCACGAGCCCCCCGCACCCGACGGCGCCTCGCTGGAGCCGCTGCTGGCCTGGCTGCGGGAGAACGCCCACCGCGAACTGACCCTGGCCGACATGGCCGCCCGGGCCGCCCTGTCGGTGCGCACCCTCAACCGGCGGTTCCGCGAACAGACCGGCACCACCCCGCTGCGCTGGCTCCAGCGCACCCGCGTCCGGCAGGCCCAGTATCTGCTGGAGAGCACCGACCGGCCGGTGGAACGGATCGCGGCCGAGGTGGGCTGCGGCTCGGCGACGGCTTTCCGCGACGCCTTCAAACGGGTCGTCGGGGTCAGCCCACAGGCGTACCGGAGGGCCTTCCGTTCCCCGGACCGGGGCCGGTGCGGTGCGTGAGCGGGTACGCGGGTGGCCGCCGTTACGTCTGCTCCTCCTCCGGCAGTGCCAGCCGGGCCGTCACGTCGTCGGCGAAGCGGGCGAGGAGGCGGAGGAGGTCGTCGCGGTCCTGCCGGGGCCAGTCGGCGAGGACCTCGGCGAACCAGCCGAGCAGTGAGGCGATGTAGCGGTGGGCGACCTCGTTGCCCGCCTCCGTGGGCTCGATGAGGCTCGCGCGGCGGTCGTGGGGGTCGGCGATGCGGCGCACGAGATGGCGCTTCTCCAGGGCCTGGACCTGGCGGGTGACGTGGGGGCCCACGACCTGCATGCGGTCGGCGATCTCCCCGATGCGCAGGGGACTCCCGGCCGCGAGCAGGGACACCAGCACCCCCACGGCGGGGCGGTCCAGGGACGGGCTGGCCGCCTGCGCGGCACGATCGACGAGCCGGCCCTTGTTGAGCGCGGAGCTGAGCCGGGTGAGCCGGGGCAGCACGGCGATCAGGTCGTCGGGCGAGAGACCGGGCGCGGGCTCTCCGGGGGACTCGGGGGCCATGGCACCTCCATTTGCATACCTGAGTTAGGTATCTATATCGTGGGGACGGAGCCGGGGCACCGAAAAGTGCCGTACGGCCTCATAAAGGATACCTAAGGTACGTATTTTTTGGCGCCTCCTCCGGGGCGCGCCGCGTACTGCCTCCGTGCCGGGTCCGCCCGGCGGAAAGGTGCCATTCCCATGACGCACCCGAAGTCCACGCCTGCGTCCGCCCCCCGTCGCGTACTGATCTCCGGGGCCAGCATCGCCGGTCCCACCCTCGCCTACTGGCTCGACCGGTACGGCTTCGAGGTGACCGTCCTCGAAAAGGCCGCCGCCGTCCGCGGCGGCGGCTACGCGATCGACATCCGGGGCACGGCCCGGGAGGTCGTGGACCGCATGGGCCTGCTGCCGCGACTGCGCGAGGCCCACATCGACACCCGCCGGATCTCCTTCCTCGACGCCGCCGGGGACACGGTCGGCGCGGTGCAGCCCGAGCAGGTGACCGGCGGCGAGAGCGGCCAGGACCTGGAGGTCCGGCGCGGCGACCTGGCCGACGCCCTCTACGCGCCGCTGCGGGACCGCGTCGAGTTCCTGTTCAGCGACTCGATCGCCACCCTGGACGACGACGGGGACGCTGTGCACGTCGTCCTGGACAGCGGCACGCACCGCACGTTCGACCTCGTGATCGGCGCGGACGGACTGCACTCGAACACCCGCCGGCTGGTCTTCGGACCCGAGGAGCCCTTCCACAGCTACCTCGGGCACGTCTTCGCGGGGTTCACCCTGCCCAACGAACTCGGCCTCTCCCACGAGGCGTTCATCTGGAGCGAGCCGGGGCGCAGCGCGGTCGTCTACGCCTACGAGCCCTCCGAGCCGGTGCACGGGTTCCTGGTCTTCGCGCGGGACACCCCGCCCTTCGAGGCGTTCCGCGACCCGCGTGCCCAGCGCGACCTGGTCGCCGCGCAGTTCCCCGAGCAGGTGTGGCAGGTGCCGCGGCTGGTGGCGGCGATGCGGGCGTCCGAGGACCTGTTCTTCGACATCGTGAGCCAGATCCACCTGCCCGCCTGGTCCCGCGGGCGGGTCGCGCTGGCGGGCGACGCGGCGCACGCGACGTCCTTCCTCTCCGGGCAGGGGTCGAGCGTCGCGCTCGTCGGCGCCTACGTCCTGGCCGGCGAGCTCGCCTCGCGCGCGGACCACGCCGAGGCCTTCGCGGCGTACGAGCACCGGATGCGCCCCTTCGCGGAGCGCAACCAGGCGCTGGCCGGCAGCGGCGGCACGATCGTCATACCGACGACGCGGGCCCAGGTGGACGCCCGCAACGCGCTGCTCCGCGACCCGGAGGCGATGGCGAAGGAACTGGCGTCGGCGGATGCCGAGGCGCGGCGGGCGACGCACTCGTCCCTGACGCTGCCCGAGTACGCGACGGCACGCTGAGCCGCGCGCTCCCGCCCATGTGCTGCTGACGGACGAAGGCCGGGCGCCGCCCGGGCGCCCGGCTCCACCGTCATCGGGGCGGTGTACACGGCGACGGCTGCCGTGCGCCGCCCGTCCGGGAACGGTGCGGACGCGGGGGAGTTCCCGCCGCCGCGGGGCGCGATCCGGACCGCGCGGAAGCTGATCGCGCTCCTGGCCGCCCCCGCGTCCGGCCGGCGGGAGGAGGCGCTGCCCGCCGCCGCCGGACCGACGTGGTCACACCCCGGTCGTCGATCCCGGCCGGACGATCATCAGCACCACCACCACGGCCCACAGCAGGTTGAAGACCCCCACCGTCATGCCGAGTTGCCGGCTCTGCCGGACCGCCGTGTCCCCCTCCGGCGCCAGCAGCCGCTCCTGCACCGGCAGGATGCGGCCCAGCAGCACGGCCGCCGCGGCGGCCGTGAGGACCATGGAGACGATCAGCCAGGCGTCGGTGAGCACCCCGAGCCCGATCGCGGTGGCCACCCCGAACACCGGCACCACGATGCCGACGGCCGCGTACCCCCGGCAGATCCGGTGCAGCATCGCGAGCACGGCCCCCACCTTCTGATCGCCCGGCTCCGCCACGGCCTTGCGCACATACGGCGGGAACATGCTGGCCGCGACGGTCACCGGACCGATCGCGATGATGGCGGCCAGCACATGGACACTGAGCAGAAACTTGTTCACGCCAGGACGCTAGACAGCCGCCCGCCGCACCGGAACGGGCTGGATTGCCACCCTTCCCCGGATTCCCGCCAGCGCGGCACCGGCCCCGGGCCACCGGCTCCGGCCCTCCGCGAGGGTGTGCGCGACCAGGGCGTTCGCGTGGCCGTGCCCCATACCGTGCTCGCTCTTGAGCCGGGCCACCAGCTCCATGTGCTTCGCCAGGGGCGATTCCCGGACCAGCTTCCGCCAGTCGCCGACCGGCCGCCCGTACGTCTTCTCGATCGCCGGAAAGCAACGCGCGGGACCCTTCACCGTCCGAAGCCTCGCACCCCCCACTGACAACGCCCGCCGGGCCGGCTGCGGGCCCCTGCCGCGAGGGCCGAGGTGCTGAACTGGCACTTCCTTTCGGACGTTCACCGAGGCACACCGGGGCCGGTGCTATCCGGCCCCGACCGGCGTAGCGTGGTGTCATGGCAGGTGAGCACCTGGGTGACCGGCTGGCCAGGTTGCGGCGGATCGGGGATCTGACGCAGGAACGGTTGGCGGAACGAGCGGGCGTGTCCGTCGATGTGGTGCGGAAGCTGGAGCAGCGACGGAAGCATTCCGCGCGGCTGCCCACGCTGCACGCGCTGGCGCGTGGGCTCGGTGTCGAACTGACCGCCCTGCTGGGCGATCCGCCTGCGGTGCCCTCCACCGGTGAGGTCGAGCCGCCGCAACTGGTGGCGATCCGCCGGGCGATCCTGCCACCGATGTTCGCCGCGCCGCCGGAGCCGAGCGGGCCCGAACGGCTGTCGCTGCCGCTGGTGTTCGCCGAGATCACCGAAGCCTGGACGCTGTACCACGCCGCCGCGTTCGGCCGTCTGATGGAGTTGCTCCCGGGGCTGATCGCCGACGCGCGCTTCGTCGCAGCGGTCGGGAGCCCGGACGAGCGTGCCGCCGGTCAGGCCGCGCTGGCCAAGGCGCTCCAGTTGGGCGGGCATCTGGCCATCCGGCTGGGGAAGTCGGATCTCGCCATCTCCAGCCTCGAACGTGCCATGAGCGCCGCCGAGGCGTCGTCCGACCCGCTGCTCCCTCCGATGATCTGCAACTCGGTGGCCTGGGCCTACCAGCGGCAGAACCGGCTCGATGACGCGGGCCACCTCGCGGTCGGCGCCGCCGACAGGGCGGAGCGTGCGGAGGGAAACACGGCGGAGAGCGTCCGGGTGCGGGGCAGCCTGCTGATGTCGGCCGCCACCAGTTCCGCGCGAGCCGGCGACTACGACCGTGCCCGCGACATGATGGGGGTGGCCGAGCACTTGGCGGGCTCCCTCGGCGCGCTGCCGCCTGCGGCCAACGGCAAGCTCGTCTCGGTCTTCAGCCGGTCGTCGGTGCGCATCGAACGGGTCCGCTTGGCGGTGCAGCACGAACGCCCCGAGGAAGCGCTCGGTCTGGCACGCGGGTTGCGGCTGAGCCGGGACATCCCGGTCTCGTGGCGGACCTGGCTTCTGCTGGACGTGGCGCGCGCCTACACCGACCTGGGGAACGCCGAACGCGCGGTCCGGACGCTGGAGTCGTTGCGCCGAGCGGCCCCTGGCTGGATGCGGCACCACACCCTCGCGGTCGCGGTGGTGAGCGATCTCTGGGCGGGTCCGGTGCGTCCGCCGGGGTTGCGCAAGCTGGCGGTGGAACTGGGGGTCGCCGGGTGACAGCGCCCGGAAAGTGGGACGTTCCGTCCCTGTAGCGCACGGTGGCGGTGCGGCCACGCTGTGAGCATGGATGAACAGGACGAGCGCCCCGCTGTGGGCGCACTGGTGCGGGATACGGTCACGCGGCGCACCGGCAGGGTGATGGCTCACCAGTCGGGGCGGGTCTGGCTGCGGCCCGAGGGCGGGGGCCGGGAGTGGGCGGCGCTGCCGGAGGACGTGGAGGCGCTGTGATGCGCCTGGTCGTGGGCGGTGCCGCGTGGGTGCTGGGGGAGCAGACGGGGGAGGGGGTGCCCCGGGGGATCTTCCGGACCGTGTGCCTCACGTGCGGGGCGGAGTCGGGGGCGGTGGACGACGAGTCGGTGCGGGTGGAGCGCTGGGCGCTGGCCCACACCGGGGCGCTGCCAGCCCACCGGCGGTACCGGCTGGTCAGCGAGTGGTTCCTGCGGGTGGACCCGGCGGACGGCAATCCGCTGCGGGAGCTGGAACGGGGCCCGGGCGCATGAGGCGGCCGGACGGTGGCGGCGTGTGCCGCGCGTGCGGCGGGGCGGTCGACCCGTACCGGGCCGGCCCCACGGCCGGGGGGCTGCTGTTCCTGGGCGGTGTTGCCTGTGCCGTGGGTCTGGCCGGGCTCATCGGCCTGGTGCTGGGCCTGCTGGACCCGCCGGGGAGGTGCTGAGCCAGTGGTAGAGGGTCATCGCGACGCTGGTCGCCAGGTTGTAGCTGGACACCTCGGGCCGCATGGGCAGCGCGATGAGGTGGGTGGCGCGGGCGCGGGTCGCCGCGGTGAGGCCGTGGCGTTCGGAGCCGAAGGCCAGCAGGGCGTCCGGCGGGATGGGCCCGGCCAGGGTCCGGATGTCCTGGCCCTCCGGGTCGAGGGCGTACAGCGGTCCGGGCGGCAGTTCGTCCGGGCTGGTGCGCCGGGTGACGGGCAGCGCGAAGTGGAGTCCGGCGGCGGCGCGTACCGCGTGCGGGTGCCAGGGGTCGGTGGTGCCGGTGGTGATGACCCCGCCGGCGCCGGTGCCCGCCGCCAGCCGGACGACGGCGCCGATGTTGCCGAGGTGGCGCGGGTTGTCGAGGACGACGGTGGGGGCGGTGCGCCCGGTCGCGGGCACGTCGGCGGTGGGGCGCACCGCCAGGGCGGCGACGCCGGTGGGGTGGACGCGGGGGGTGAGCGCCGTCAGGGCCTCGGGTCCGGCCGGCTCCAGCAGGGCGTCCAGCCGGTCGGTGAGGTCGGGGGCGAGCTGCCGGGCCAGGTCGAGCGCCGCCGCCTTGTCGGTGGTCAGCGCCCGTTCGATGTGCGCGCCGAAGCGCAGGGCGTGCTTGAGGGCGTGGAAGCCGTCGAGGACGACGGTGGGTTCGTCCGGTTCCGTCATGGCCGGTCCGCCCAGGCGGGGGTGGTCCGGCCGCTCTGCTGCGGGATCGGTACGGCGGCGGCCGGGGCGGGCGGCGCGTCCGCCGGTGCGGGCGGGCGGCGGCGCAGCAGCCGGTCCCGTACCCGTCCGGTGCGCGAGCCGAGCCACAGCAGGAACGCGGTCGGCAGGAACACCGCGTCCATGGCGATCATCGCGAGCGAGAAGAACGGCAGCCCCATGAGCACCGCGATGCCGATGTGCTCGCCGATCATCAGCACCAGCAGGACGTTCTTGGCCCGCCGGTTGAGCAGCGCGAACAGGAACGCGACCTGCACGAAGACCGTGCCGTACGACAGCGCCATCACCACCAGGCCGCTGGTGCTGAGCGCGTCGGTGAGGGCGGGCCACGGGGTGAAGTAGTCGAGCTGCATGGGGTAGTAGACGGCGGTGCCGTCCTGCCAGCGCGAGCCCTGGATCTTGTACCAGCCGGCCGTCGCGTAGATCAGGCAGACCTGGAACATGATGACGAGGAGCGTGGCGTTGTGGACGAGGTTGCCGAGGATGTCGGCGACCGTGCGCGGCTCGCCGCCCGGCGCGTACCGCTCCAGCAGCCACCAGCCCCCGCACACCAGCCACAGTCCGGCCAGGAACAGCGACCAGACCGGGCTGGTGAGGTTGCCGCTGATCAGCGCCGCCAGCTGGGCGGCGCCGGACAGGGACCAGACGGCGATGCCGGCGCGGTCGGTCCCGCCGGGGCGGGCGCGGCGGCGGGCGTCCAGGGACCACACCTGGGCGCAGCGCGTGAGCACCAGGTACATCGCCATGAGGTGGATGACGTTGTCGCCGCCGTCGCCCATGAAGATGCTGCGGTTCTGGAGGGAGAGCACCCCGAGCATGAAGAGCACGCTCGTCAGCCGGGTGCGCCAGCCCAGCAGCAGGCCGACACTGGCGAGGATGGCGAGGTGGTACACCAGCTCGAACCAGAGCGTGGAGTCGGACCACATGAGCACGGTGAAGGCGCCGTTGTCGGCGAGCAGCCGCTGGGCCATCTCCCAGCTCCACGGGCTGTCGGGCCCGTACAGCTCGGCGCGGTGCGGCCACTCGCGCAGCAGGAAGAACAGCCAGGTGGCGGCGAAGCCGATGCGGACGATCGCGGTCTGGTACGGGCCGAGCGCGCGGCGGGTGATGTGGCCGATGCCGCGGCCGAGGGCGGCGTCGAACTTCTTGCCGAGGCCGGCGAACGGGGAGGGGACGTCGTGCGGTGTGGTGGTGCTCACCGGTTGTTCCTCCCGCCCGGCAGGTCGGCGGCGTCGACCGTGCGCCACTCCAGCTCGTCGTAGCCGGTGGTGGTGTCGATGTTCTCCTCGCTCCAGGAGGGGGCCTGGACGCGGGTGGTGGCGGAGCGCAGCTGGATGCGTTCCACGGTGTCCAGGTCGTAGCCGAAGTTCTCGCCGAGCCGCAGCAGCGCGATGCGGGTGACGTAACTCTCGGAGAGTTCGCCGCGCAGGCCGCGCGGGGCGCCGTCCTCGTCGTGGGAGGAGACGTAGAAGTCCCAGGCGCGGCGCAGTTCGTTCTGGGCCGTGTGGCTGGGGAGCGGGTGGTGCCGGATGTGGGCGATGTCGATGGCGGTGAGATCCAGCCATTCGGTGATCTCGGTGCTGCCGTCCGCCGGGTCGGTGATCTCGGCGCGGACCTCGACGGCGACATTGCGCTGGAGGGGGTTGGGTGCGAACAGTTTCCAGTTCTGTTCGAACTCCGGGTAGATGTAGCCGCGGATGGCCGGGCCGTGATCTTTCATGACCGTGTTGGCCGGTGCCACGAAGAGGAACGCCGCCAGGGCGTGCCAGGCGGCGAAGACGGCGAGCCCGCCGATGCCGAGCGCGACGACCAGCCGCGCGGGCAGCGAGAGGCTGCTGAGCCGTACGGATTCGGTTGGAACGACGTGATCCGCGCGATCCGCCGGACCGCTGTGATCGTCGTGATCGGTTGGCACCATGCCTCGCCGGCTTCCCCCAGACTGCACACGCTTGACCCGAGCACGGTACCTGTCGCACGGCCGCCTTGACACGTTCACGGCCTCCGTCCACCATCGGACCGAACGATCGGTCGGTGAGGATCGACGGAGGGGAGACCGCTCCATGACGGCCGCAGACCCGGACCCCGACACCTTCGAGCGGACGCTGGCCGCCGACGAACGCGTCGAGCCGCGCGACTGGATGCCCGACGCGTACCGGGCCACCCTCGTGCGGCAGATCGCCCAGCACGCCCACTCCGAGATCATCGGCATGCAGCCCGAGGCCAACTGGATCACCCGCGCCCCCTCGCTGCGCCGCAAGGCGATCCTCATCGCCAAGGTGCAGGACGAGGCCGGGCACGGGCTCTATCTGTACGGTGCCGCCGAGACGCTGGGCGTCGCGCGCGAGGACCTGCTCGACGCGCTGCACGAGGGCCGCCAGCGCTACTCCTCGATCTTCAACTACCCCACCCTCACCTGGGCGGACGTCGGCGCGATCGGCTGGCTGGTGGACGGCGCGGCGATCACCAACCAGGTGCCGCTGTGCCGCTGCTCCTACGGCCCGTACGCGCGTGCCATGGTGCGGATCTGCAAGGAGGAGTCGTTCCACCAGCGGCAGGGGTACGAACTGCTGCTCGCGCTCGCCCGGGGCACCGAGGAGCAGCGCGCGATGGCGCAGGACGCCGTCGACCGGTGGTGGTGGCCGTCGCTGATGATGTTCGGGCCGCCGGACGCCGAGTCGCCGCACACCCGGCAGTCGATGGCCTGGAAGATCAAACGGCACTCCAACGACGAACTGCGGCAGCGCTTCGTGGACATCTGCGTCCCGCAGGCCGAGACGCTGGGGCTGACCCTGCCCGACCCCGCGCTGCGCTGGAACGAGGAGCGCGGCCACTTCGACCACGGCCCGATCGACTGGGACGAGTTCAAGGCCGTGCTGCGCGGCGCCGGCCCCTGCAACGAGCAGCGCATCAGCCAGCGGCGCCGGGCGCACGCCGAAGGCGCGTGGGTACGGGAGGCCGCCGCCGCGTACGCGCGCAAGCAGCGGACCCGGCGGACGGCCGACGCACGGCCGGAGCGGGAGCAGGAGGTACCGGCATGAGCGGGCAGGAGACCGCGGACTGGCCGCTGTGGGAGGTGTTCGTCCGGGCCCGGCGCGGCCTCGCCCACGCCCACGCCGGAAGCCTGCACGCCCCCGACGCCGAACTCGCGCTGCGCAACGCCCGCGATCTGTTCACCCGGCGCGGCGAGGGCGTCTCGCTCTGGGTGGTACCGGCGGCGGAGATCACCGCCTCCTCACCGGACGAGAAGGACCCGTTCTTCGCACCGGCCGCCGACAAGACCTACCGGCACCCGACCTTCTACACCGTCCCGGACGGGGTGAAGCACCTGTGAGCGGGGAACCGGCCGTGGACCGCGAAGAATTGCTCGGGCTCGGCGACGACGCGCTCATCCTCTCCCACCGGCTCGCCGAGTGGGCCGGCCACGCCCCGGTGCTGGAGGAGGAGGTGGCGCTGGCCAACATCGCGCTCGACCTGCTCGGCCAGGCCCGGGTGCTGCTGTCCATGGTCGGCGACGAGGACGCGCTGGCGTACCGGCGCGACGCGCGTGAGTTCCGCAACGTCCAGCTGGTCGAGCAGCCGGGCGGCGACTTCGCGCACACCATCGTCCGCCAGCTGTACTTCTCGGTGTGGCAGGAGCTGCGCTACCAGCAGCTCGCCCCCGTCCTGCCGCTGGCGGCCAAGGCGGTGCGGGAGACGGCGTACCACCGCGACCACGCCGAGCACTGGACGCTGCGGCTCGGGGACGGGACGGACGAGAGCCACCGGCGGACCCAGCGGGCCGTGGACGCGCTGTGGCCGTACACCGGTGAGCTGACCGGGCCCGGCGGACTGCCCGGGGAGTGGCTGGCCCGGGTCACCGCCGCCCTGCGCGCCGCCGGGCTCACCGTGCCCGCCGGGCCGCCGCCCCGCACCGCCTGGTCGGCGGGCGGCGGGCGGCAGGGCATCCACACCGAGCCGTTCGGGCGGCTGCTCGCCGAGATGCAGCATCTGCACCGCAGTCACCCGGGGGCGTCCTGGTGACCGGGCGCGGGCAGGCGCGCGCGGACGCGCGGGAGCACGGGCAGGCGCCGGAGCGCGCACGCGGGCGGGAAGCCGAGCTGTACGCCGTGGCCGGTGCCGTCCCCGATCCGGAGCTGCCGGTGCTCACCCTCGCCGAACTCGGCGTGCTCCGCGCCGTCCGGCTGACGGCCGACGGCGGCGCCGAGGTCGAACTGACCCCCACCTACACCGGCTGCCCGGCGGTGGAGACCATGGCCCACGACATCACGGCCGCGCTGCGCGCCGCCGGGGTGCCCCGGGTCGCGGTGCGCACGGTGCTCACCCCGCCGTGGTCCACCGACGACATCACCGACGGCGGACGCCGCAAACTGCGGGCGGCCGGGATCGCCCCGCCGCGCCCCGGCGGGCTGCTCACCCTGGCCATCCACTGTCCGCGCTGCGACGCCGTGGACACCCCCGTGCTCAGCCGGTTCTCCGGGACCGCCTGCATGGAGCTGCGGCGCTGCGCCGCCTGCCGGGAGCCGTTCGACCACATGAAGGAGATCTGAGGTGGCGGCCTTTCACCCGCTGCGGATCGTCCGCCGCGAACAGCTCACGGACGACGCGGTGGCGCTCACCCTCCGGGTGCCGGGGGAGCTGGCCGAGCGGTTCCGGTACGCCGCGGGACAGCACCTGACGGTCCGTCACCATGACGCGGCGGGCGCGGAACTGCGCCGCACCTACTCGGTCTGCGCACCGCCGCCGCGCGGCGGCCCGGTCCGCGAACTCACCATCGGCGTACGGCACAT
Organism: Streptomyces sp. NPDC059853; assembly: GCF_042731495.1. NCBI lineage: Bacteria > Bacillati > Actinomycetota > Actinomycetes > Kitasatosporales > Streptomycetaceae > Streptomyces > Streptomyces sp. NPDC059853. Next base: position 2,930 of record NZ_JBHWJL010000057.1, on the reverse strand, counting down.
CCCCGGCGGCACCTTCTCCGGCCACGCGGTGAAGGACCTCGACGAGGGGGACACCCTGCAGGTGCTGCCCCCGGCCGGGGGCTTCACCCTCCGCGAGGACGGCCCCGGCGGCGGCCACGCGGTCGCGGTCACCGGCGGCTCCGGCATCACCCCGGTGCTGGCGATCGCCGCCGCCGCCCTGGAGCGCGACCCGGCGGCCCGGTTCACGCTGCTGCGCAGCGAACGCACCGCCGCCGCCGCGATGTTCCTGGAGGCCGTCGCCGAACTCAAGGACCGGTACCCCGGCCGGCTCCAGCTGCTGTACGCCCTCACCCGGGAGGAGCGGCACACCGGCCCGGCCACCGGGCGGCTGGACAGCGCCCGGCTGCGCACCCTGCTGCCCGCGCTGGTCCCGGTCGCCGCGGTCACCGACTGGTACCTGTGCGGGCCGCTCGGACTGATCGAAGCCGCGCGCACGGCGCTTGGCGCGCTCGGGGTGGCCCGCGCCCGGGTGCACGCCGAGCTGTTCCACGCGGGCACGGAAGCGGGCGCGCCACCGCCTCCCGCGCCGGTACCGCACGCCCCCGGCGCACGGCTCACCGCCACCCTCGGCGGCCAGACGGCCACCTGGCCGCCGCGCCCGGGCGAGACCGTACTGGAGACGACCCTGCGCAACCGCCCGGACGCCCCGTACGCCTGCAAGGGCGGCGTGTGCGGCACCTGCCGGGCCCGGCTGCTGCACGGCGAGGTGCGGATGGCGCGCAGCTACGCCCTGGAGGAGGACGAGGTGGCGGCCGGCTACATCCTCCCCTGCCAGTCCCACCCGGCCACGGCCGTCGTCGAGGTCGACTACGACACCTAGAGCCTGTCCGGCGGGTCTTGGTGGATCAGCCCCTCGGCTCCCCCCACCTCCCGGCCGGCGGGGCCGGGAGCGCCGAGGGCCGCAGGGGCCGCCGGACAGGCCCCCGGGGCGGGCACGGCCATCGCCGCGCCCGCCCCACCCACCTCACCCATCCCGCCCGCCGCCCGCCCACCCGCCCGGACAAATCGGCTGCGGCCCCGCCCCCGTTCCGGCAGGATCCCGGATATGCCGACCATCGCCGTATCACCCGGGATCTCCCTCGCCTACGACTGCTTCGGCGACCCCGGCGACCCCCCGGTGCTGCTCGTCATGGGGTTCGGCGCCCAGCTGATCGCCTGGGAGGACGGCTTCTGCCGTGCGCTCGCCGCACGCGGCCGCCGCGTGATCCGCTACGACAACCGCGACTGCGGCCTGTCCACCCGGTTCGACGACCACCCCGTGGACCTGCCGCGCTTCATCGACGCCGTCACCGCCGGGGACCTCCCGGCCGCCCGCGCCATGCTCCCGTACACCTTGCAGGACATGGCCGAGGACGGCCTGGGCCTGCTCACCGCGCTCGGCATCGACCGCGCCCACGTCGTCGGCTCCTCGATGGGCGGCATGATCGCCCAGCTCATGGCCATCACCCACCCCGAGCGGGTGCGGACCCTGACCTCGATGATGTCCACGACCGGCGAGAGCGGGTACGGGCAGACCGGCCCCGAGGCCCTGGCCGCGCTGCTCGCCCCGCAGCCCGCCGACCGCGCGGGCCGGATCGCCGCCGCCGAGCGGCAACTGCTGTGGGCCTCCCGGCGCTACGCCGACCCGGCGGCCCTGCGCGACCTCGCCGCCAGGAGCTACGACCGCGCCCCGGAGCCGCCCGGTGCCGGACGCCAGGTCGGCGCGATGGTGCTGGCCGGCTCCCGCGCGGACGGGCTGCGCGCCCTGCGCGTCCCGACCCTGGTCGTCCACGGCCTGGACGACACCCTCATCGACCCGAGCGGCGGCCGGCGCACCGCCGAACTGGTCCCCGGGGCCGAACTCCTCCTCGTCCCCGACATGGGACACGACCGGCCACCCGCGCTGTGGCCCGTCCTCGTCGACGCCCTCGCCGCCCACACCGCCCGCTGAGCCCGGCATGCGGGACACCGAACGCATGACCCTGCGGCCGTTCACCGGCACGGCGGCCGAGGCGGCGCACATCCTCGCGCTGGACAGCGACCCCGAGGTGATGCGCTGGATCACCGGCGGCCGGCCCACCACGCCGCGCACCGTACGGGAGCGGACCCTGCCCCGGCTGGCCCGCCGGTACGCCTGCCTGGGCGGCCGGCCCGGGTACTGGGCCGCGCACGGCCGGGCGGACGGCGCGTTCCTCGGCTGGTTCGAGCTGCGGCCGGTTGAGGCCGACAGCGCCGCCGTCCTCGAACTCGGCTACCGGCTGACGCGCGCCGCCTGGGGCCACGGCTACGCCACCGAGGGCGCCCGCGCGCTGGTGGCCGCCGCCTTCGCCGACCTCGGCGCCCGCCGCGTCACCGCGAACACCATGGCCGTCAACACCGGATCGCGCCGCGTCATGGAGAAGGCGGGACTGCGCTTCGTCCGCTCGTACACCGGTGACTGGCCCGAGGCCATCCCCGGCTCCGAGCACGGGGAGGTGGAGTACGCGCTGACCGCCCCCGGTCCAGCACCCGCTCGACCGGATCCCGCGCCCCAGGGGTGACACCGGGAACCGGAACACGAGGGGGACCCGTTGGGTCTCGCGATCGAGACAACGGGGCTGGTGAAGACCTTCGGCGCCCAGCGCGCCGTCGACGGGCTCGGCCTGGCCGTGCCGGGGGCGCGGGGTCCACCGTCCTGCCCTATTCGAACAAGGGTTCCTTCCCTTTGGTTCGCGGGTGAAAGAGGATGGCACGATGCAGCACATCGACTCCTCTCCCGCCACCCCGCGCGAGATCGCCGACGGCTACGTCGACGCCCTCGTCGCGCTCAACCCGGTCGTCGGCACTCAACTCGGTGTCACCCCGGACGCGGACGGTTTCCCCGACTACTCCCCCGACGGTCACGCCGCCCTCGCCGAGACCGAACGCGCCACCCTGGCCCGGCTGGACAC
>NZ_JBHWJL010000056.1:0-23800 GCF_042731495.1 Streptomyces sp. NPDC059853 | reverse complement strand
CGCGCGGCTCCTTGCAGATCGCGTTTGTGCGCTCGGATGTCGCGCGCGAGCTGCGCCATGCCGCCCGGGGGTGGGGCGATGGGCTCCCCCGAGAGATCCAGGTACATGTGGGTGCAGGCGGCCCCGATCGCGGCGTTGAAGTCGGCGAAGGGCTCCAACTGCAGCGCGGTGTGCAGGAAGGTCGCGGCCCGGGAGACCGTCTCTTCGTAGTACGGCTCGTCGGCGAACCGCTCGTAGCGATGGCGCTCGGCCATGCACTGGAGGGCGCCCCAGTCCCTGATCGGGGTGTTGGGCGGGCTGACGTCCAGCTGGACGTTCAGCACCCACCCCGCGTCCACGTAGAGGGTCACCGCAGACCCTCCGGGAACTCCTGCTCGAACTCCGCCTTGTACTCACGGGCGTACTTCACCGCGCCCTCGACGAAGCGCTGCTTGAGGCGTCTGCGCACCACATCCTCGGTCAGTATGTCGTGCGCCAGCCGCTTGATCGCCACCCCGCGCTCCTTGGCCTCGGCTCGCAGCTCGGCCAGTTCTTCCTCGGTGAATTCGATCGTGATCCCAGGCATGTGCCGCACCCTAGTGGCGCTGCTACCGCTCCTGCAACCGAACACGGTAGCGATGCGCCGGGGCGACCCCGGCCTGACCGCGCGAGCTGCGCGGATCTGTTCGTTCGCGTGCGCATGCGTGCAGACGTCTTGACAGCGCCGTGACCGGTTGGCAACACTCCCGGCGAATCAGCAAGCGCTTGCACGTGTCGTGCGCATGATTAATGAATCGATTCACGTCGATCGGTTCACGGGCACCGCCATGCCACCGCACACCCCGCACGCGCTCCGTACCCACCCACCACATAGGAGTGATGATGGGCGGAAGTGCTGCTCCACCGGCCCCCGGACACCGGGACGGCCACCGACCCCACCGGGGCCCCGGCCCGCTGCGGACCGTGATCACGGCGGTCGCCGCCGCCGCGACCGCCGTGGTGGGCCTCGCCCTGCCGGCTCAGGCGCGGGCCGCCGAACCGGTCACCGTGTACCTCGCCAGTGACTCCACCGTGCAGACCTACGACCCGTACTGGGCCCCGCAGGCGGGCTGGGGCCAGGTCCTCGACCGCTTCTTCACCGACGACGTCACCATCGCCAACCACGCCATCGGCGGGCGGAGTTCGCGCAGCTTCATCGAGGAGGGGCGGCTCGACTCCATCCTCGACGTCATCCGCCCGGGCGACTACCTCTTCGTGCAGTTCGGCCACAACGACGCCACCGTCGACCGGCCCGAGCGCTACACCCCGCCCGACGACTACAAGGAATACCTGCGCCACGACTACATCCGCGGCGCCAAGGAGCGCGGCGCGATCCCGGTGATCGTCACCCCGGTGTCGCGGCGCTCCTTCGACCCGGCCACCGGCAGGTTCAACGTCTCCTTCCCGCAGTACGTGGACCGCGCCATCGCGGTCGCGCAGGAGGAGAACGTCCCGCTGATCGACCTGTCCGCGTCCTCCCGCGCCTATCTGGACGGCATCGGCCCGGAGGAGGCCAGGTCGGTCTTCCTGCACGTGCCGGCCGGTGTCTACCCCAACCGGCCCACCGGGACCGTGGACGACACCCACTTCCAGGAGTACGGCGCCATCCAGATGGCCCGGCTCGTCGCCCAGGACGTCGCCCGGCTCGACACCCCGCTGGCGAGCCGCGTCACCGGTGCCGGTACCCCGGGCGCGGTCCCGGAGCGGCCCACCGGGCTGGCCGCCCGGGACATCTCCGACCAGGGCGCCCGGCTCACCTGGGACGCGGTCCCCGGCGCCGACATCTACCGCGTCCAGCGCAAGCCGCGGGGCGCACCCGAGGACGCGTACACCCTGGCCGCCACCTCCACTCTCCCGCTCGCCGATGTGATGGGGCTCGCGGCGGGCAGCGCGTACGAGCTGCGGGTGATCGCGGTGAACGCCCAGGGGGCGTCCGCTCCGTCCGCCCCGCTGACCCTGACCACCCGCTCCCCGGAGTACCGCTTCGACTTCGGCCCGGTGGGCCAGGTGGTCGCGGAGGGCTGGACCGGGGTGGACACCGGGGCGCTGTACAGCGCCGAGCGCGGCTACGGCTTCGTCTCCACCGCCGGGGTGATCGACCGCGACCGGGGCGCCGCGCTGGACGCGGTGCGGCGGGACTTCGTCGCGTACTTCGGCGGCAGCTACGCGTTCCGGGTGGACGTGCCGGACGGCACCTACGCGGCCACCGTCCAGGTCGGCGATCTGCTCGGCTCGGCCAGGACCCAGCTGGCCTTCGAGGGCCGGGACGCCGGCGGGGTCTCGGCCGGCGGCGGCAGCGTCACCACGGCCACCTTCACCGGGATCACCGTTTCCGACGGGCAGTTGACCGTCACCGTCTCGGGGCAGACCGCGCACCTCAACGGTCTGGAGCTGACCCGGACCGGCTGAGCCGCCCGGTCCCCCCTGTTCGTGGCCCCGGCACGTCGCCGCGCGGCACGCGACCGCGCGCCGGGGACCGCCGTACCGCACCACCCGGCGCCAACCCGCACCAACCCGCACCAAAGGAGCACGGATGCCTTTCCGAGCCGCAAGCGTCCGAAGATCAACCCGCACCCTCACCGTCGCCGCCCTCGCCGCGCTGGCCACCGCCGCCTCGCTGCTGACCGCCCCGGCCGGCACCGCCGCGCCCGGCGGCAAGCCCTCCCCCGCCCCGGTGCGGGCGATGGAGCAGCTGGACCGGGCCCCCGTCGCCGTACTCACCGAGGACGGGGTGTACGTGGGCTGGCGGATGCTCGGTCTCGACCCGGACCACATCTCGTTCCACGTCTACCGGGACGGCGAGCGCATCACCCGGCAGCCGCTGCGCGGCGCCACCAACTACACCGACCCGGACGGCACCGCCGACTCCCGCTACCGGGTGGCCGTCGTCCAGGGCGGCAACGGGCCGCGCGGCGAGAGCACCGAGGAGTTCGGTGTCTGGTCGCAGCAGTACCGCGACATCCCGGTCAACCGGCCGGCCGGCGGGACGACCCCGGACGGAGAGGAGTACACCTACCACCTGGGCGACGCGAGCGTCGGCGATCTGAACGGTGACGGCCGCTACGAGATCGTCCAGCTGTGGTCGCCGAGCAACGCCAAGGACAACTCGCGCTCCGGGTACACCGGCAACGTCTACATCGACGCCTACACCCTGGACGGCGAGCAGCTGTGGCGGATCGACCTGGGCCGCAACATCCGGGCCGGCGCACACTACACGCAGCTGATGGTCTACGACCTCGACGGTGACGGCCGGGCGGAGGTCGTGGTGAAGACGGCGGACGGGACGGTCGACGGCACGGGGGCGGTGCTCGGCGATCCGGCGGCCGACCACCGCAACTCGGGCGGGTACATCCTGTCGGGGCCGGAGTTCCTGACGGTCTTCGACGGCCCGACCGGCGCCGCCGTGGAGACGATCGACTACTCCCCCGGGCGCGGGAACGTCGCCGACTGGGGCGACGGCTACGGCAACCGCGTGGACCGGTTCCTGGCGGGGGTGGCGTATCTGGACGGGGAGCGGCCCAGCGTGGTCTTCGCGCGCGGCTACTACACCCGGACCGTGCTGGTGGCGTACGACTACCGGGACGGCGCGCTGCGCGAGCGCTGGACGTTCGACTCGAACGACTGGGGGCGCGCGTACGAGGGGCAGGGCAACCACAGCCTGTCGGTGGCCGATGTGGACGGCGACGGGCGGGACGAGATCGTCTACGGCCAGCTGACGCTCGACCACGACGGGACGCCGCTGTACAACACCGGACTCGGGCACGGCGACGCGCTGCACGTGGGCGACTTCGACCCGTCCCGCCCGGGGCTCGAGGTGTTCGGGGCGCACGAGAGCATGGCGGCGTCCGGGAACCGGGGCGCGACATTCCGGGACGCGGCGACCGGCGAGATCCTGTACGACATGCCGGCCACCCGGGACACCGGGCGGGCGGCGGTCGGTGACATCGATCCGACGCATCCGGGCGCGGAGGGCTGGGCGGTGACGGCCACCGGGGCGTGGAACTCGCGCGAGGGCGAGCTGCGCGCGGCGGACGGGACGCTGCTGAGCACCTCCATCCCGTCGGCCAACTTCATGATCTGGTGGGACGCCGATCCGCTGCGGGAGATCCTGGACCACACCTTCGACGAGGCGAACGACCCGGCCGGTGAGCCGTTCATCGCCAAGTGGGACTGGGTGAACCAGGAGCAGGTGGAGATCTTCCATCCGGAGGGCGTGTACTCCAACAACTGGACCAAGGGCACGCCGGTGATCCAGGCGGATCTGTACGGGGACTGGCGGGAGGAGGTCGTCTACCGCACGCAGGACGACTCGGCCCTGCGGGTGTTCACGACGGTGGACGAGACGGATCTGCGGCTGCGCACGCTGATGCACGATCCGCAGTACCGGCTGGCGATCGCCTGGCAGAACGTCGCGTACAACCAGCCGCCGCACCCGTCCTTCTTCCTCGGGGAGGGCATGGAGCGGCCGGCCGGGCCGCGTATCAGCTATGTGCCGGCCCCGCGGGACCGCTGACTCCCAGCAGCTCCCATAACTGCGCAGGTCAGCGCAGGAATCACCAGGATCCAACAGGGTCCGACGTCACCGGGCGGCCCGATCACGGGCCGCCCGGCCGTGTCGCCGGCCCCTCGAACATGTCGTCGGCGTTTCCGAAAAGTTATCCGCCGCCCGGTTGCCGGAGCAGGCCCCGGCTGTATTGTAACGATTCACTTCGGGTGTCACCGGGGGCCGGTAAGGCGTTGAGAAGCCATTGACACCTCCCGTGGAGTGCCGTTGTGCATAACGGAGCAAGGAGGCTCTACATGTCATTCAAGAAGACCGCGCTGCGTGGTCTTGCGATCGCCGTAGCCGGATCTCTGGCCCTTACGGCGTGTGGCTCCGACGGTGGCAGTGGTGACGGCGGGAATGTCACCCTCAAGTTCACCTGGTGGGGCGGCGACGAACGGGCCTCCCGTTATGAGCAGGCCATCGATCTGTTCGAGGACCAGAACCCGGGCATCAAGGTCCAGACCTCTTTCGCCGCGTTCCCCGACTACTGGACACAGCGCTCCACGGACGCCACCTCCGGCGAACTCCCCGATGTCTTCCAGATGGACGCCTCCCGGCTCCTGGAGTACGCGGGCTCCGGTCTGCTGCTCGGTTTCGACGACTACGCCGGTAACCAGCTGGACGTCTCGCAGATCGACGCCGAACTCCTCAGCTCCGGCGAGGCCAATGGCGAACTGGTGGCCATCCCCACCGGCACCAATACCCTCACCCTGATGTACAACCCGGATCTCATCGAGGAACTCGGCCTGGAGATACCGGACTGGGACTACACCTGGGACGAGTACTTCGCCTTCGTCTCCGAGGTGACCGCGGCCGGCGCGGACCACAGCCCGCGCGTGTACGGCGCCGACGACCCCACCATGGTGTGGTGGCTGTTCATGCAGCACCTGGTGCAGCAGGGCATCGAGCCGTTCAGCGAGACCGGTGAACTGAACTTCACCGAGGACGACATGCGGGAATTCATCGACAGCGCGGCCGCCCTGCGCTCCCCCGACGACCAGTTCTTCCCCGCCGAGCGGACCGAACAGCTGGACCCGCTGGGCGGTTTCACCAACGGCGAGGCCGTGATGGAGTTCCACTGGGACAACTTCATCCACAACTACTCGCACGACCTCGGCAGCGACAACATCCAGCTGATGCCGGTGCCCAGCGGCGCCGACGGCCAGAAGCACATGTTCTTCAAGCCCACCATGCAGCTGAGCATGGGCGCCAACACCAAGCACCCCGAAGAGGCCGCCCTGCTGGTCGACTTCCTCATCAACTCCCCCGAGGCCGGCGCCATCATCGGCACCGACCTGGGTGTGCCGGCCTCCGCCGAGCGGCTGGACGCCCTGGAGATCGAGCCGGGCAGCCTGGACGCGCGGGTCATCGAGTACCAGCAGCGGGCCCGGGACGAGGGCTACATGACGGCCACGGTGCCGTTCCAGCCCGAGGGCTTCGGCGCGGTGGAGACCGAGTACGTCGAGGTGCTGGCCGCCGAGTTCGGCTTCTACCGGATCGACTCCGACACCTTCGTCCAGCGCTGGTTCTCCGAGGCGGGCAACCACCTCGTCCGCTGACCGGTATCCCCGGAGTCCCTCACAGACGCACCGAACGGATGATTCCTCGTGTCACTCACGCATGAGGCGTCCCGGGAATCGGCGAACAGCACCCCCGCCCGGCGGCCGCGCCACGGGCGGCCGCCGCGGCGGGGTGCTGAGACCCGGGCCGGCTACGCCTTCCTCGCCCCCTGGCTGCTGGGCTTCATCACCCTGACAGCCGGCCCGATGATCGCCTCGCTGTACCTCTCCTTCACCAACTTCCACCCGATCCGGGACTGGGGCTGGATCGGGTTCGACAACTTCACCCGGCTCTTCGACGACCCGCGCTTCATGGACTCGGTGCAGGTCACCGGCCTGTACGCGATCGTCGGCACCCCGATCAAGCTGGCCGCCGCACTGGCCGTGGCGATGCTGCTGAACAACCGGCGGCGCGGCCAGGGCACCTACCGCTCGCTCTTCTACGCGCCCTCGCTGATCGGCGCCAGTGTCTCCATCGCCATCATCTGGAAGGCGATGTTCAACGACCAGGGCATCGTGGACGAGATCGGCCAGTTCTTCGGGATGAAGCCCGGTGGCTGGGTCGGCAACCCGGACATGACGCTGCCGATGATGATCCTGCTGGCGGTGTGGCAGTTCGGCGCCCCGATGGTGATCTTCCTGGCGGGTCTGAAGCAGATCCCGAACGAGCTGTACGAGGCCGCCGACGTGGACGGCGCGGGCCCGCTGCGCAAGTTCTGGCGGATCACGCTGCCGATGCTCTCGCCCGTGCTGTTCTTCAACCTGGTGCTGGAGACCATCAACTCCTTCCAGGTCTTCGCCTCCGCCTTCATCATCTCCGGCGGCAAGGGCGGTCCCGCGAACTCGACGCTGTTCTACACGCTGTATCTCTACCAGCGCGGCTTCGGCCAGGGGCAGCTCGGTTACGCGGCGGCCATGGCGTGGCTGCTGGTGATCGTCGTCGGCATCATCACGCTGATCTTCTTCAAGACCTCGAAATACTGGGTGCACTACGGCGGGGAGACACGATGAGCAACACCACTCCCACCCTCACCGGGGAAACACCCCCGCCCGCGCCGCCGGTCGCCGGGAACCGTTCCGTCCAGGCACAGGCGGCGCGGCGGAAGGCGAAAGTGCGCGGGGGCGCCAGAACCGTCCTGTTCCACGGGGTCACCTGGGCGCTGGGCATCGTGATGCTCTATCCCGGGGTGTGGATGCTGCTGTCCTCGTTCCGGCCGACGAATCAGATCATCGGCGAGGTCGGGCTGATTCCCCGGGAAACCACGCTGGACAACTTCACCCGGGCCTTCGAGGGCATCGGCGGGGTGTCCTTCTGGACCTTCTTCAGCAATTCGATGATTCTCGCCGTCGGTTCCGTGGTGGGTGTCTGTCTGTCCTGCTCGGTGGCGGCCTATGCCTTCGCGCGGATCGAGTTCCCGGGCCGGAAGCTGTACTTCGGGCTGATGATCGGCACGCTGCTGCTGCCGTTCCACGTGGTGATCATTCCGCAGTTCATCATGTTCAACGAACTGGGCTGGACGGATTCCTACATCCCGCTGCTGATCGGCAAATTCCTGGCGGCCGAGGCGTTCTTCGTCTTCCTCATGGTGCAGTTCATGCGCGGGGTGCCGCGCGAACTGGACGAGTCGGCGCGCATCGACGGCGCGGGCCACGGCCGGATCTACTGGTTCATCATGCTGCCGCTGATGCGGCCGGTGCTGGCCACCGCCTCGATCTTCGCGTTCATCTGGAGCTGGAACGACTTCCTGGCGCCGCTGATCTATCTGCGCAGCCCGGACAAGTACCCACTGCCGCTGATGCTGCGCCAGTTCTCCGACCAGACCTCGGTCTCGGACTACGGCGCCCAGATGGCGGCGGCCGTCCTGGCGCTGGCCCCGGTCATCATCTTCTTCATGCTGTTCCAGCGCTATATCGTCGACGGTGTGGCGACCTCGGGTCTGAAGGGCTGATCGGGCATGGCGAGCAGGACCGGCGAGGGCGGCGGGATCAGGGCGGGGCTGACGCTGTTCGGCGAGGTGGTGATCACCGGCGTGCTGGTGACCGTCCTGGCCGCGCCGCTGATCACCGCCGTCCCGGCGCTCGTGGCCGGCACCGCGCACCTGCGGCGCCAGCTGACCGGCGACAGCGTGCGGCTGGCGGACGTGTGGGCCGACTTCACCGCCGCCTGGCGCACCCTGTGGCCGCTGGCGCTGGCCTTCCCCGTCGCCGTCCTGCTGCTGCTGTGGAATCTGTCGCTGGCCGAGACCGGGCTGCTGCCGGGCGGGCCCGCCGTCTACGCGCTGTCGCTGGTGCACGGCGGCGCGCTCGCGGTGCTGCTGCTGCGGATCGCGGCCCGGTGGCACCCGGACACCCATCTCGGCGCGGCGGTGCGCGACGCGTTCACCGACATCCGGGACGATCTCTCCGGTTCGCTGCTGCTGGTCCTGGCGGCGGCGATGTGCGTGGTCTTCGTGTGGATGCTGCTGCCGCTGGCCCTGCTGGTGGGCGGTCTGCTCGCGCTGGCGGCGCTGGGGGTGGAGCACCGCTTCGCGGCCAGGACGGCGGCGGCCGGAGCGGACGGCGCGGAGTCCGAGGAGAGCGCCGCCGTCCGCTGACCGGTGGCGGGGCCCGGCGCCGGGGCGAGGGCCTACAGCCCGCCCCGGTGAGTCATCAGGATCCGCTCCAGCTCCCGCGCCGCCCGGGGCGGGGAGACATCGCCGCGGTGCGCCACCGAGACCGTACGGTGCAGCCCGGGCGCCGCGAACGGCGTCGTCGGCAGGCCGGAGCGGGCGGCCACCATGCTCGGCACCACCGCCACCCCGAGCCCGGCCCGCACGAAGCCGAGCACCGCGTCCATCTCCCCGCCCTCCACGCTGAAGACCGGCTCGAAGCCGGCCTGCTGGCACGCCGCCACCGTCAGCTCCCGCAGGTCGTAGCCGCGCCGGAACATCACCAGCGGCACCTCCCGCAGATCCGCCACCCGGGCGTGCCGCCGCCCCCGGACCGGTGAGGGGCCGCCGGGCGGCGAGATCAGCACCAGTTCCTCGCGCAGCAGCTCGCCGGTGACCAGCGCCGGGGCGTCCGCCTGGAGCGGGGTGATCACCAGTGCCAGATCGAGTTCGCCGGACGCCAGCAGCCGTACCAGGTCCCGCGAGCCGCCCTCGTGCACCAGCAGGTCGACGCCCGGGTAGCGGTCCTTGAAGGTGCGCAGCACATCCGGCACCAGTGAGGCGCACAGGCTCGGGGTGGCGCCGAGCCTGACCCGGCCGCGCCGCAGCTGGGCCACCTCCTGCACCTCGCGGCGGGCGGTCTCGGTGTCCGCAAGGATCCGCCGGGCCAGCGGCAGCAGCGCGGCGCCGGCGTCGGTGAGCCCGATGTGGCCGCGCGCCCGGTGGAACAGCTCGGCGCCCAGCTCCCGCTCCAGCGCCTTGATCTGCTGGGAGAGCGAGGGCTGGGCGACGTGCTCGCGCTCGGCGGCCCGGGTGAAGTGCCGGGTCTCGGCGACGGCGGTGAAATACCGGAGCTGCTGGAGCTGCATGACCGCACCCTACCCGGCATGATAGGCACAGGCTATCGGGATCAGCTGTTCTATGTCTTGGACGGATCGCGGTCCGGCTCCCTACGGTCAGGTGTCATGGCTCTGGCGACGCGGACAGGCAGCCGCAGCATCCCCGCCCTCATCTGGCGGTCCACCATCGGCAAGAAGACCGTGATGGCCGTCTCCGGGCTGATCATGCTCCTCTATCTGATCAGCCACATGCTCGGGAACCTGAAGGTCTTCTTCGGCCCCGACGAGATGAACGCGTACGCCCAGTGGCTGCGCACCATCGGCGAGCCGTTCCTCAAGCACGAGTGGTTCCTGTGGATCGCCCGCGTCGTCCTGCTGACCGCCGTCATCGCGCACGGCGTGGCCGCCTACCAGCTCAGCCGCCTCGATCGCGCGGCCCGCCCGGTGAAGTACGCGCACACCCGGCGCCGCACCAGCTACGCCACCCGCACCATGCGCTGGGGCGGGGTGATCCTGGCCCTGTTCATCGTCTGGCACATCCTGGACCTGACCACCGGCACGGTGAACCCGCACGGCGTGCACGGCGAGGCGTACGAGAACGTCGTCGCCACCTTCAGCACCTGGTACGGCAACGTCATCTACATCGTGGCGCTGGTGGCCGTCGGCCTGCACATCCGGCACGGCCTGTGGAGCGCCGTGCAGACCCTCGGGCTGGGCAGCCGCACCCGCGACCGCGCGCTGCGCGCCACCGCCACCACCGTGGCGCTCGTGCTGACCGCCGGCTTCGTGTCCGTCCCCGTCGCCGTCATGACCGGAATCGTGAGCTGATATGTCCTCCTTCACCGAGCCCACCGGCTACAGCGACTACACCACCGCCGAGACCCCGCTGCGCGACACCGCGGCCCCCGGCGGCCCGATCGCCGAACGCTGGGACCGCCGCCGCTTCGAGGCCAAGCTGGTCAACCCGGCCAACCGCCGCAAGCACACCGTGATCGTCGTCGGCACCGGCCTGGCCGGCGGCGCGGCCGGCGCCACGCTCGCCGAGGCCGGGTACCACGTCGAGCAGTTCTGCTACCAGGACTCGCCGCGCCGCGCCCACTCCATCGCCGCGCAGGGCGGCATCAACGCCGCCAAGAACTACCGCAACGACGGCGACTCCATCCACCGGCTGTTCTACGACACCGTCAAGGGCGGCGACTTCCGCGCCCGCGAGTCCAATGTGCACCGGCTCGCCCAGGTGTCGGTGGAGATCATCGACCAGTGCGTGGCCCAGGGCGTGCCGTTCGCCCGCGAGTACGGCGGGCTGCTGGACACCCGCTCGTTCGGCGGCGTGCAGGTCTCCCGTACCTTCTACGCCCGCGGCCAGACCGGGCAGCAGCTGCTGCTCGGCGCCTACCAGGCGCTGTCCCGGCAGATCGACGCGGGCACCATCACGATGCACGCCCGGACCGAGATGCTGGACCTGATCGTGATCGACGGCCGGGCGCGCGGCATCGTGGCCCGGGATCTGCTCACCGGACGCATCGACACCTATCTCGCCGACGCGGTGGTGCTGGCCTCCGGCGGCTACGGCAACGTCTTCTACCTCTCCACCAACGCCAAGAACTCCAACGCCACCGCCATCTGGCGCGCCCACCGGCGCGGCGCGTACTTCGCCAACCCCTGCTTCACCCAGATCCACCCCACCTGCATCCCGCGCTCGGGCGAGCACCAGTCGAAGCTGACCCTGATGAGCGAGTCGCTGCGCAACGACGGCCGCATCTGGGTGCCCAAGCGGGCCGGGGACTCCCGGCCACCGGCCGAGATCCCCGAGGACGAGCGGGACTACTACCTGGAGCGCCAGTACCCCTCGTTCGGCAATCTGGTGCCGCGCGACATCGCCTCGCGCGCCGCGAAGAAGGTCTGCGACGAGGGGCGCGGGGTGGGCCCCGGCGGGCAGGGCGTCTACCTGGACTTCGCCGACGCCATCGCCCGGCTGGGCCGGGACGCGGTCGAGGCGCGCTACGGCAACCTCTTCGAGATGTACGAGCGGATCACCGCCGAGAACCCGTACGAGGTGCCGATGCGGATCTACCCGGCGATCCACTACACCATGGGCGGGCTCTGGGTGGACTACGACCTCCAGACCACCGTGCCGGGGCTGTTCGCGATCGGGGAGGCCAACTTCTCCGACCACGGCGCCAACCGTCTTGGCGCCTCCGCCCTGATGCAGGGCCTGGCGGACGGCTACTTCATCCTGCCCGCCACGCTCGCCGACTATCTGGCGCGCACCGCGGGCCTGGAGGAGGTGCCCGCCGACCATCCGGCCGTCTCCGAGGCGGTGTTCGAGGTCAGTGACCGGCTCTACCGGCTGGTGTCGAACAACGGCGACCGCACCCCCGACTCCTTCCACCGGGAGCTGGGCACCCTGCTGTGGGACCACTGCGGGATGTCCCGCACCGAGGAGGGGCTGCGCGAGGCGCTGGCCCGGATCCCGGCGCTGCGGGCGGAATTCTGGCAGCGGATCAAGGTCACCGGCTCCGGGCAGGAGCTGAACCAGTCGCTGGAGAAGGCGAACCGCATCGCCGACTACCTGGAGCTGGCCGAGCTGATGTGCCTGGACGCGCTGCACCGCTCCGAGTCCTGCGGCGGCCACTTCCGCGAGGAGTCGCGCACCCCGGACGGCGAGGCGGAGCGCCGGGACGAGGAGTTCTCGTACGCGGCGGCCTGGGAGTTCCGGGGGACGGGCGCCCCGCCGGTGCTGCACCGCGAGGAGCTGACCTTCGAGTACGTCCACCCCACCCAGCGGAGCTACGCATGACCACGATGAATCTGACCCTGCGCATCTGGCGCCAGGCGGGCCCGGACGCCGAGGGGCGGCTGACGACGTACCAGGTCTCGGGGATCTCGCCGGACATGTCGTTCCTGGAGATGCTGGACACCCTCAACGAGGAGCTGATCCTGGCGGACGAGGAGCCGGTGGCCTTCGACCACGACTGCCGGGAGGGCATCTGCGGCGCCTGCGGGATGGTCATCAACGGCGCCGCGCACGGCCCGGAGCGCACCACCACCTGCCAGCTGCACATGCGGAACTTCTCCGACGGCGACACGATCGACATCGAGCCGTGGCGGGCGGCGGCCTTCCCGGTGGTGAAGGACCTGGTGGTGGACCGGTCGGCGTTCGACCGGATCATCGGCTCGGGCGGCTACATCACCGCCCCGACCGGCAGCGCCCCGGAGGCGCACGCCACCCCGGTGCCCAAGCCGGACGCGGACACGGCGTTCGAGCACGCGGAGTGCATCGGCTGCGGGGCGTGCGTGGCGGCGTGCCCGAACGGTTCGGCGATGCTGTTCACCTCGGCGAAGGTGGTGCACCTCAATGTGCTGCCGCAGGGCGCCCCGGAGCGCGAGAGCCGGGTCCTGGACATGGTGGGCACGATGGACGCCGAGGGCTTCGGCGGCTGCACCAACACCGGCGAATGCGCGACGGCCTGCCCCAAGGGCATTCCGCTGACCTCGATCACGGCGATGAACCGGGAGTACCTGCGCGCGGTGCGCAAGCGCTGAGGGTTTCCGGGCCCGGCCGCCACCCGCACCGGGGCGGCCGGGCGGCCGGTCACGGCGCGCTGGGGGCGGGATACGCCTGGGGTACCGGGCCCCGCGCGTAGGTGTCCAGCTGGAAGCGGGTCAGCCGGCGGACGACGAGGATCGCGAGAACGGCGGCGATCAGCCCGAGCAGATCGCTGACGATGGTGGTGCTGATCTCGCGCCGGATCTCGTTCAGTTGCTCATCCCTGCTGAGGTCGCCGCCGCTGGTGACGCTCAGCGGGCCCACCACGGTCGAGAAGACCCACACCAGCCACCAGCCGGTGAGCAGTCCGGTCCGGTCGGCCTCGTTCTGGGGCGCGCTGGCCTTCCAGACGTCATTGGCGATCTTCTTCGGGAACCAGAAGCTCACGATCGGCACCAGCCAGCCACCGATCGCCCAGCCCCGCTTCATGCGGTGGCCGTACGGGGCGAACACCTCCGCGTTCACCCGGATCCGGTAGAACCACATGAGGAAGACGATCCCGGTGGCCAGCAGCGCCAGGGCCTGGAGCAGCCCCGACACGCCGTAGAAGGTGTCGGCGGCTTCGGCGGTGTCCAGACTGACGAAGCGGCCCTCCTCCAGGTCGGAGATGAGGTTCATCATGCGGCCGCCGGCGAGCAGGGCGAGGGTCCACACGGCGATGCAGATCCCGAGCAGCACGGTGGCGGCCGTCGCCAGCCCCCGGGGGTCCTGGTACTGGGCGAAGCCGTGCGGCGGCTGAGCGCCGTAGGGCGGCATGCCCCCGTGCGGCGGCGCGGGGTAGGGCGGTGTGCCGTACCCCTGCGGGGGCTGGGGGACGCCGCCGGGCGGCGGCGGGGCGTACGGCGACTGCGGCTGCGGCTGCGGCTGCGGCTGCGGCTGCGGCTGCGGGGCGCCCTGGTGGGGCGGCGGGACGGCGGCCGGGGCGCAGGCCGCGCACCGGCCCTCCGGTGTCGCCGCCGGCCGCTGCCCGCAGTTCCGGCATGGCTGTGTGGTCATGTACCGCCCCCCGTAAGCCCGTTCATACGATTGCGGGCTGACTCTAACAGTCCGGCCCGACACGCTCCGCGACCCGGGGCCCGGACGGGGCAGGACCCGGCCCCGTGCCCTACCGGACGGGATGACCCGCGGCCCGCAGAGTGTCCTTCACCTCGCCGATCCGCAGATCCCCGAAGTGGAACACCGAAGCCGCCAGTACCGCGTCCGCGCCCGCCGCGACGGCCGGGGGGAAGTGGTCGAGCCGGCCGGCGCCGCCGGAGGCGATCACCGGGATGCTCACCCGCTTGCGCACCTGCGCGATCATCGCGGTGTCGTAGCCGTCCTTCGTGCCGTCCGCGTCCATCGAGTTGAGCAGGATCTCCCCGGCGCCCAGGCCGGCCGCCCGCTCCGCCCACTCCACCGCGTCGATGCCGGTGCCGCGCCGGCCGCCGTGCGTCGTCACCTCGAACCCGGAGTCCGTCACCGTGCCCTCCGGGCAGCGGCGCGCGTCCACCGACAGCACCAGCACCTGGCTCCCGAACCGCTCGGCGATCTCCCCGATCAGCTCGGGGCGCGCGATCGCCGCCGTGTTGACGCCGACCTTGTCGGCGCCCGCCCGCAGCAGCCGGTCCACGTCGTCGGTGGTCCGCACCCCGCCGCCCACGGTCAGCGGGATGAAGACCTGCTCGGCGGTGCGCCGCACCACGTCGTAGGTGGTCTCGCGGTTCCCCGAGGAGGCGGTGATGTCCAGGAAGGTCAGCTCGTCGGCGCCCTCCGCGTCGTACACCTTGGCCATCTCCACCGGATCCCCGGCGTCCCGCAGGTTCTGGAAGTTGACGCCCTTGACCACCCGGCCCGCGTCCACGTCCAGACAGGGGATGACCCGTACCGCCAGACTCATGACGCCTCGCTCCGCTCGCTGCCCCGGTACGCCTCCAGCTCCACGGTGACCAGCACCCGCGGATCGACGAACCCGGCCGTGACCACCACCGTCGACACCGGCCGCACCGCCCCGAACAGCTCGCGGTGCGCCCGCGCCACCTCCTCCACGTCCCGGACGTGGCTGAGATACATCCGGGTGCGGATCACCGCCTCGGCGCCGATGCCGAACGGCTCCAGCGCGGCCACCGCCTCGCTGAAGGCCGCCCGGGTCTGCTCATAGGCCTCGTCCGTCGCCGACACCCCGCCGTCGTCGGCCAGCGGCGCGGTCCCGGACACCAGCACCCGGTCGCCCGCCGCCACGGCGCGTGCCGCGCCGAGCGAGTCCTCCCATGTCCCACCGCCACCGCTCATACGGTCTTCAGCGCCTCCTCCAGCGTGAACGCCTTCGCGTACAGCGCCTTGCCGACGATCGCGCCCTCCACGCCCAGCGGCACCAGGGTGGCAAGAGCCCGCAGGTCATCCAGGGACGACACGCCGCCGGAGGCCACCACGGGCCGGTCGGTCGCCGCGCAGACGTTCTTCAGCAGCTCCAGGTTGGGGCCCTGGAGGGTGCCGTCCTTGGCGATGTCCGTCACCACGTAGCGGGCGCAGCCCTCCGCGTTCAGCCGCTCCAGCGTCTCGTACAGATCGCCGCCGTCCCGGGTCCAGCCGCGCCCGCGCAGCGTGGTGCCGCGCACGTCGAGGCCCACCGCGATCCGGTCGCCGTACTCGGCGATGACCTTCGCCACCCACTGCGGCGACTCCAGCGCGGCGGTGCCCAGGTTGACCCGGGTGCAGCCGGTGGCGAGCGCCGCCGCCAGCGAGGCGTCGTCGCGGATCCCGCCGGACAGCTCGACCTTGATGTCCATCGTCCGGACGACCTCCGCGATCCGCTCGCGGTTGTCGCCGGTGCCGAACGCCGCGTCCAGGTCGACCAGGTGCAGCCACTCGGCCCCGGCCCGCTGCCACTCCAGCGCGGCGGCCAGCGGGTCGCCGTAGGAGGTCTCCGACCCCGACTCGCCGTGCACCAGGCGCACCGCCTGCCCATCCCGTACGTCGACGGCGGGCAGCAGCTCCAACTTCGCAGCGTTCATCACAGCGTCTCAATCCAGTTCTTCAGCAGCTGGGCACCGGCATCGCCGGACTTCTCCGGGTGGAACTGCGTCGCGGACAGCGGGCCGTTCTCCACCGCCGCGACAAAGGGCGCACCGTGGGTGGCCCAGGTGACCAGCGGCGCGCTGAGGGCCTCGTTGTGGGCTTCCAGCTCCCAGTCGGCCACCGCGTAGGAGTGCACGAAGTAGAAGCGGTCCTCGGCCGACAGGCCGGCGAACAGCCGGGAGCCGGCCGGCGCGGTCACCGTGTTCCACCCCATGTGCGGGACGACGTCGGCGGTGAGCGGGCCGACGGTGCCGGGCCACTCGTCCAGGCCCTCGCTCTCCACGCCGTGCTCGATGCCGCGCGCGAAGAGGATCTGCATGCCGACGCAGATGCCCAGCACCGGCCGTCCGCCGGCCAGCCGCCGGCCGATGACCCAGTCCCCGCGCGCCGCGCGCAGCCCCGTCATGCAGGCGGCGAACGCGCCGACCCCGGGCACCAGCAGTCCGTCGGCGTTCAGCGCGGTGTCGAAGTCCCGGGTGATCTCCACCCGGGCGCCGGCCCGGGCCAGGGCGCGCTCGGCCGAGCGGATGTTGCCGAATCCGTAGTCGAAGACGACCACCGACGGTGCCGTCACTCCCACACCTCCAGCAGCGCGACCCCGGCCAGCACGCACATCAGCGCGCCGAGGGCGAGCAGCAGCGTGACGCCGCGCGGCATCTTCTGCTGGATGAAGGAGAACGTGCCGCCGCCCAGGAAGAGCCCGCCCGCGAACAGCAGCGTGGAGGCCCAGGTCACAGCGCGCCCTTCGTCGAGGGGATGCCGGTCTGCCGGGGGTCGATCTCGCTCGCGTAGCGCAGTGCCCGGGCCAGCGCCTTGAACTGGCACTCCACGATGTGGTGCGCGTTGCGCCCGTACGGGACGTGCACGTGCAGGGCGATCTGCGCCTGGGCGACGAACGACTCCAGGATGTGCCGGGTCATCGTCGTGTCGTACGACCCGATCATCGGCGCCATCCCCTCCGGCTCGGTGTGCACCAGATACGGGCGCCCGGACAGGTCCACCGTCACCTGCGCCAGCGACTCGTCCAGCGGCACCGAGGCGTTGGCGAAGCGGACGATGCCCACCTTGTCGCCGAGCGCCTGCCGGAACGCCGCGCCCAGCGCGAGGGCGGTGTCCTCAATGGTGTGGTGGGTGTCGATGTGCAGATCGCCCTCGGTCTTGACCGTGAGGTCGAACAGGCCGTGCCGGCCCAGCTGGTCGAGCATGTGGTCGTAGAAGCCGACCCCGGTCGACACATCGACCTGCCCGGTGCCGTCGAGGTCGATCTCGACGACGACCGAGGTCTCCTTGGTGGTCCGTGCCACCCGCCCCACGCGGCTCATGGGCGTTCCTCGCTCTCTGGTGCTGCTTCCTGCGTGTCCTTGAGCGCGGCGCGTACCGCATCCAGGAAGGTGTCGTTCTCGGCGCGGGTCCCGACGCTGACCCGCAGCCGTCCCGGTACGCCGTTGTCCCGGATGAGGACGCCGTGCTCCAGCACCTTCTCCCAGAAGGCGTGCGGATCGGCGAAGCGGCCGAACTGGATGAAGTTGGCGTCCGAGTCGGTCACCTCCAGGCCCATCGCGCGCAGTTCGCGTACCAGCCGGTCGCGCTCGGCCTTCAGCTCCTCGACGTAGCCGAGCAGGGTGGCGGAGAACTCCAGCGCGGCGTGCGCGGTGGCCTGGGTGACGGCGGAGAGGTGGTACGGGAGCCGGACCAGCTGCACCGCGTCCACCAGCGCCGGGTCGGCGGCGAGGTAGCCGAGCCGCAGCCCGGCCGCCCCGAACGCCTTCGACATGGTGCGGGAGATGACCAGGTTCGGCCGGCCCTCGATCATCGGCAGCAGCGAGGGCCGGTGGCTGAACTCGGCGTACGCCTCGTCCACCACCACCAGCGCGCCGTGCCGGCCCTTCGCCGCCGTCTGCGCCGCGTCGTACAGCGCCCGGACGGTCTCCGGCGCCACCGCGGTGCCGGTCGGGTTGTTCGGCGAGCAGATGAACAGCACATCGGGCCGCTGCTCGGTGATGAAGTCCACCGCCGCCGGCTCGTCGATGGTGAAGTCGTGCGCGTCCCGGCCGCCGGAGACCCACCCGGTGCCGGTGCCGCGCGCGATCAGCGCGTGCATCGAGTACGAGGGGTCGAAGCCGAGCGCGGTGCGCCCGGGGCCGCCGAACGCCTGGAGCAGCTGCTGGAGGATCTCGTTGGAGCCGTTGGCCGCCCACACCTGGGTCGGCCCGACGCGGTAGCCGGTGGTCTCCGTCAGATAGCCGGCCAGCGCCGTGCGCAGCCCCACCGCGTCGCGGTCCGGGTAGCGGTTGAGGCCGCGTGCCGCGTCGGAGACGCGTTCGGCGATGCGGCGCACCAGCTCCTCGGGCAGCGGGTACGGGTTCTCGTTGGTGTTCAGCCGCACCGGCACATCGAGCTGCGGTGCGCCGTAGGGGCTCTTGCCGCGCAACTCGTCGCGCAGCGGCAGGTCGTCGATTCGGGTGGTGCGGGTCACTTGCTGTCCGGAACCTTCCAGTCGAACCTGGCTTTGACGGCCGCGCCGTGGGCCGGCAGGTCCTCCGCCTCGGCGAGGGTGACCACGTGCCCGGCCACGTCCGCCAGCGCCGCGCGGTCGTAGTCCACCACGTGGATGCCGCGCAGGAAGGACTGCACGGACAGGCCCGAGGAGTGGCAGGCGCAGCCGCCGGTGGGCAGCACGTGGTTGGAGCCGGCCGCGTAGTCGCCGAGCGAGACCGGCGCGTACGGGCCGACGAACACCGCGCCCGCGTTGCGCACCCGTGCGGCGACGGCGGCCGCGTCCCGGGTGAGGATCTCCAGGTGCTCGGCCGCGTAGGCGTCGACGACCGCGAGGCCGTGCTCGATGTCGTCCACCAGCACGATGCCGGACTGGCGCCCGGTGAGCGCCGCCGTCACCCGTTCCTGGTGCTTGGTGACCGCGACCTGGGTACGGACCTCGGCCTCGACGGCCTCCGCGAGCCGCGGGGAGTCGGTCACCAGGACGGCGGCGGCCAGTTCGTCGTGCTCGGCCTGGCTGATCAGGTCGGCGGCGACGTGGCGCGGCTCGGCGCTGTCGTCGGCCAGGATCGCGATCTCGGTGGGCCCGGCCTCGGCGTCGATGCCGATCCGGCCCTTGAGGAGCCGCTTGGCGGCGGCCACGTAGACGTTGCCCGGCCCGGTCACCAGCTGCGCCGGGCGGCACTCGTCGGTGCCGTAGGCGAACATGGCGATCGCCTGGGCGCCGCCCGCCGCGTACACCTCGTCCACGCCGAGCAGCGCGCAGGCCGCCAGGATGGTGGGGTGCGGCAGCCCGCCGTGCTCGCGCTGCGGCGGCGAGGAGAGGGCGAGTGAGCCGACGCCCGCCTCCTGCGCGGGCACCACGTTCATCACCACGGAGGACGGGTAGACCGCCTGCCCGCCGGGCACGTACAGCCCGACGCGCTCCACCGGCACCCAGCGCTCGGTGACGGTGCCGCCGGGCACGACGCGGACGGTGGAGTCCGTACGCCGCTGGTCGCGGTGGACCAGCCGGGCGCGCCGGATGGACTCCTCCAGGGCCGCCCGCACCGCGGGGTCGAGGGTGTCGAGGGCCGCGCGGATGTCCTCCACCGGGACCCGGACCCGCTCGATCTCCACCCGGTCGAAGCGCCGCGCGTACTCGATCAGCGCCGCGGTGCCGCGATGGCGCACGTCCTCGCAGATGGGCCGCACCTTCTCCAGGGCGGCCTCGACGTCGAGTTCGGCGCGGGGCAGCAGGTCACGGTCGATCACACCCTGCGACGAGGGCGCATCGCGCAGATCGATTCGGTTCAGCACGGGTCCAGTCTCTCAGACGGCCGTGACCGGGCGATCGGGCGTTTCACCATACGGTCCGGGGGCCGGCGGCGACCCACCGTCACGGGGGCGCGCACAGCCAGTAGGCTGGCCGGTCGTGACGACCACGCGCCTGCCCCTCTTTCCGCTCAACACCGTGCTCTTCCCCGGGCTCGTGCTGCCGCTGAACGTCTTCGAGGCGCGCTACCGGGCACTGATGCGGGATCTGCTGGACCTCCCCGAGGACGGACCACGCCCGTTCGGGGTGGTCGCGATCAGGGACGGGCACGAGGTGGCGCCCAGCGCGATCGGCCTGCCCGACCCCGCCGAGTTGCCCGAGGCGGGTCCGGCGGCGGGGTTCGCCGCCGACCCGATGGACTCCTTTCACCCGGTCGGCTGCATCGCGGACGCCTCCACCATCCGGCCGCGCGCCTCCTCGGCCGCCGCCGTGCTCGCCGAGGAGGGCGAACCGGGCGCCGCGGTGGACGGGTACGAGGTGCTGGCCACCGGCACCACCCGGTTCCGTTTGCTGTCGGTGGAGACCGGCGGGCCCTATCTGACGGCGGAGGTGGAGACGCTGCCGGAGGAGCCCGGGGAGGGCGCGGGGGCGCTGGCCTCGGGGGTGCTGCGGGCGTTCCGCGGCTACCAGAAGGAGCTGGCGGGGGCGAACGAGCGGACGCTGGCCTCGGGTCAGGAGCTGCCGGACGACCCCTCCGTGGTGTCGTACCTGGTGGCGGCGGCCACCGTGATGTACACGGCGGACAAGCAGCGGCTGCTCCAGGCCCGGGACACCGCCACCCGGCTGGCCGAGGAGCTGAAAATCCTGCGCCGGGAGACCACGCTGATCAGTAGGCTCCCCTCGGTCCCGGGCGCCGAGTACACGCTGCGCCCGACCAGCCTGAACTGAGGGGACGCGGCGGCGGTGGCGAAGAAGAAGCGGCAGGGCGGGGCGGGCGGCACCCCGGCGACGGTGGCGGCGAGCGCGGCGGGGGTGCGGTTCACGCTGCACGCCTACGACCACGATCCGGGGACGGCCTCCTTCGGTGAGGAGGCGGTCTCGGCGCTGGGCAACGATCCGCGCCGGGTGTTCAAGACGCTGGTCGCCGAGGTGGACGGCGCGCTGACGGTGGCGGTGGTGCCGGTGGCCGGTTCGCTGGATCTGAAGGCGCTGGCGGCGGCGGTGGGCGGCAAGCGCGCGGTGATGGCCGACCCGGCGGCGGCGGAGCGCACGACCGGCTACGTACGGGGCGGGATCTCCCCGCTGGGGCAGCGCAAGCGGCTGCCCACCGTGCTGGACGCCTCGGCGGCCGGGCACGAGACGGTCTTCGTCTCGGCGGGCCGGCGGGGTCTGGAGATCGAGCTGGCCCCGGCGGATCTGGCCGCCCTCACCTCGGCGGTGACGGCGCCGATCGGCAGGGACTGACGGCCGCGGGGCCGGGGACCGGCCGGGGCGGTCCTCAGCCCTTCCAGCGCGGGAACTCCTGGCCCGGGGCGGGCAGCGGTGTGCGCGGGGCCCACAGCGCGGTGCACAGCAGATGCGCGCCGACCGCGCCGAACGGCAGCCCGGTCAGGACGCCCTTGGCCTCCAGTTTCAGCGGCGCGTCGAAGACGACGCCCTCCCCCACCCGGCGCGCGTGCGCCACCAGGTCCTGCTCGGGGCCCAGCCAGACGCCGACGCGCCAGGCGAGGAAGGCCCCGGCCACCGCGCCGGCGGCGAGCCCGAGGACCTCGGCGATCCCGCCCCGGCGGCGGCGCAGCCAGAAGACCAGCGCCCCGGTGACGGCCCCGACCGCGAGCCCGGCCAGCAGGAACGTGCCGTCGATGGCGATGGCCTGCTGCCCCTCGGAGTTCTGGAGCATGACGGCCCGGCCGTTGGAGACCACCGGGACGCGGGGCGCCAGCAGCGGCCACAGCACGCCGAGCGCGAGCCCGGCCAGCACGGCGACGGGCAGCCCGACCAGCAGGGCGGTGCGTATGTCCCGTCCCCACCGCGGGCGCGGCCGCTCGGGCGGCGCGGCGGGAACCGACCAGGGGTCATGGCCGCCGCCCGTGCCGGGCGTGCGGTGGTCCTCGGAGGGCTGGGGCGCGATCACCCTCACATCCTGCCAGCCCCGGCCACCTGTTCGGGTGCGGGGACGGCCGTTCGGGCGTATGAACGGATCGTCCGCCGGGACCGGTCAGGCGGGGCGGCTCACGGCGGCCCGCCGGTACGCCCAGGTGGCCAGCGCGAGCGCCAGCACCCCGACCCCGGCGCACACGGCCAGGTTCACCAGCACCACGCCCCAGTCGGGGCCGGGCCGCAGCACCTCGGCCAGCGCCTCCACCCCGTAGGTGGACGGCAGCAGCTCCCGCAGCCAGCGCACCGGCTCCGGCAGCCGCGCGGCGGGCAGCACGCCCAGCAGCAGCGCCGCCGACATGCCCAGCTGCCCGCAGAGCGTGGCCAGCTCCGCCCGGGGCGCGAGCAGTCCGAGCGCCGCGCCGAGGCCGGCCAGCGCCGCCCCGGCGAGCGGGATGACCGCCAGCAGCACCCACAGCCCGCCCAGCGGCAGCTGGTACAGCAGCGCCCCGGACACGGCGGTGACGACGACGCCGGGCACGGTGAAGGAGGCGTAGGCGGCGGCCGTCCCCAGCGCCACGGCGGCGGCCGGCACGGGCAGCGTCGCGTAGTGGTCGATGCCGCCGCCGGCCCGCAGTTGCCCGAAGTACTGGGCCAGCAGGTTGAGCGCGACGAACGCCACCACCAGGACGGCGGAGCCGGCGACCACCGCGCGGGCCTCGTCCCCGCTGCCGCCGGCCACGACGCCGCGCATCAGGACCATGATCCCGATCGACTGGAAGGTGGCCACGAACAGCAGCGGGATCCGGGCCACCCGGGCCCGCGACAGCTGCGCGACATAGACGGCCCGCAGCGCGGGCCACACCCGCACGGCGGGAGCCAGCGGATGGGGAACGGCGCTCACGCCCGTACCAGCCCCTCCCCCTGGCCGCCGAGGGCCAGGTAGACGTCCTCCAGGGTCGGGGTGGCGAGTGTGAAGTCGTCGAGGGCGGCGAACGCCGGGCCCGTGGTCACCTCGGTCACCGCTGCCCGCGCCCGCTCCGGCGGCAGCCGCAGCGTCCAGCGGCGCCCCGCCTCCACCGCCCCGGGCCGCAGCGCGGCGACGGCGGGCAGCCACAGCGGTGCCTCGTCGCGCCACACCAGGTCGAGCCGCACCTCGTCGCCGACCAGCGCCTTGAGACCGCCGGGTGTGTCGCAGGCGATGACCCGGCCGGTCTCCAGCACCGCCACCCGGTCGAGCACGGTCTCCGCCTCGATCACGTTGTGCGTGACCAGCACCACGGTGGTGCCGTGCTCGGCGCGCCGCCGGTCGATGGCGGCCCACACGGCGCGCCGTGCCACCGGGTCCATGCCGGTGGTGGGCTCGTCGAGCACCAGGACCGGCCGGCCCGCCACCAGGGCGGTGGCCACGCAGGCGAGCCGGCGCTGGCCGCCGGACAGCTGCTTCAGCGGCCGGCCGGCCAGCGGGCCCAGGCCGAGTTCGTCGAGGACGGCGTCGCGTTCCCGCCGGGCCGCGGCCGGTTCCAGACCGCGCAGCCGGCCGGTGGTCTCGGCGGCGAGCGCCACCGTCAGCTCGTCCAGCGCCCCGGACTCCTGTCCCAGGTACGCCAGCAGCCGGGCGGCCCGGCGCGGGTGCCGCACCAGGTCGTGGCCGAGCAGGTCGATGCTGCCGCGGTCGGGCCGCAGCAGACCGGTCAGCTGCCGTACCAGGGTGGTCTTGCCCGCGCCGTTGGGGCCT
>NZ_JBHWJL010000055.1:0-24890 GCF_042731495.1 Streptomyces sp. NPDC059853 | reverse complement strand
GATCATCGGATCGCGGGCCGCCGAACGGGCCGAGGCCGCCGCCGCCGAGCTGGGGCTGGGCATCCGCGGGCTGGACAACGCCGGCTGCGCCCGGGAGAGCGACATCGTCATCGTCGCCGTGCCCTGGGACGGCCACGCCAAGACCCTCACCGCCCTGCGCACCGAACTCGCCGGCAAGCTCGTCGTCGACTGCGTCAACCCGCTCGGCTTCGACAAGCAGGGGGCCTACGCCCTCGTCCCCGAGGAGGGCAGCGCCGCCCAGCAGGCCGCCGCCCTGCTGCCCGAGTCCCGGGTCACCGCCGCCTTCCACCACCTGTCCGCCGTGCTCCTCCAGGACCCCGAGGTCACCGAGATCCCCACCGACGTCATGGTCCTCGGCGAGGACCGGGCCGACTGCGAGACCGTCCAGGCCCTCGCCCAGCGCATCCCCGGGATGCGCGGGGTCTTCGCCGGACGGCTGCGCAACGCCCACCAGGTGGAGTCGCTGGTCGCCAACCTGATCTCGGTCAACCGCCGCTACAAGGCGCACGCCGGGGTCCGGCTCACCGACATCTGACCCGCTCGGGGAGAATGGGGCGCATGTCTTCCAGCGCACCGGCCCCCGGCACCACCACCGACCGCACCACCCGGCGGCTCGCCCTGTACGCCCTGATCATCTGCGTGCTGGCGGTGGCCGCCGCCGTGGTGTCGTTCGTCAACGGCAGCTTCCTCGGCATCCTGTGGGTGCTGATCGCGGGGCTGGCCTCCAATATCGCCTGGTTCGCGCACAAGAGAGCCGCGGCCGGCCGCTGAGAGCGGCCCGCCGCGGCCCGGTGGCGCGCGCCGGGAGCGCCTACACCTTCTTGCGGAACTTCGCGATCGCCAGCGGCGCCGTCACCAGCGTGATGGCCACCGACCACAGCACCACCGACAGCGCGGGGCCGCCGACGTCACCGGTGCCGTTGATCAGGTTCCGTGACGCCTCGGCCAGCTGCGACAGCGGATTGACGTCCGCGAACGCCTGGAGCCACCCGGGCATCGTCTCCGTCGGCACGAAGATCGACGAGCCGAACTGGAGCGGCATCATCACCATGAACGCCATCCCCTGGATGGCCTGCGCACTGCTCATCGTCAGGCCCAGCAGGATGAAGATCCAGGTCAGCGAGGCCCCGAACAGCGTGGACAGGCCCACCGCGGCCAGCAGCTCCAGCCAGCGGCCGTTCAGTTCGAGACCCACCGCGAGACCCACCACCAGCAGCACCGCCATGGTGACCAGCAGCCGGCCGATCTCCACGACAACCTTCGCGATCAGCACCGAGGAACGGGCGATCGGCATGGACCGGAACCGGTCCATCACGCCCTTGCTGAAGTCCTCGTGCACGCCCGTGCCCACCGCCATCGCGATGCTCAGGCCCATCATGGCCATCAGCCCCGGCACGATCCAGTTCGGATAGCCGCCGCCCTCCCCGGCGATCGCCCCGCCGAAGACGTACACGAACAGCAGCGTGAACACGATCGGCATCAGCAGCGCGTCGGCCATCGATTCCGGGTTCTGCTTGATCTGCAGCGCGTTGCGCCGCACCAGCGCCCCGATGTGCCGCAGATTCGCCCGCAGCCCGATCCGGCCGTCCTCGGAGCCCTGCACCGGCGCCGGGGCGGGCCTTTCCTGTGTCGTGGTGGCGCTCATGCCTTCGCCGTCTCTTCCTCTGCCTCGTCCGTCTTCGCCGCCGGCCGGCCCGTGATCGACAGGAACACCTCGTCCAGGCTCGGCAGATGGATGCCGATGTCCGCGATGCCGTACCCCCGCGCCCCCAGCAGCCCGACCACCGCGGTCAGCTGCTCGTCACTGATGATCGGCACGCTCAGCGCCTCACCCGCCGGGTCCGTGCCCGCGCCCGCGATGCCGTCAAGACCCGCCTCGGCCACCGCCGCCGCCATCAGCGGCAGCTGGTCCGGGTCCACCGGGCGGACCAGCAGCGTCCGCCCGCCCACCTTGGCCTTCAGCTCGCGCACCGTGCCCTCGGCGATGACCTTCCCGTGGTCCACCACGGTCAGCTCGGTCGCCAGCTGCTCGGCCTCTTCCATGTACTGCGTGGTGAGCAGCACCGTGTTGCCGTCGGCGACGATCCGCTTCACCTCGTCCCACACCTCGTTGCGGGTCCGCGGGTCCAGGCCGGTCGTCGGCTCGTCCAGGTAGAGCACCCGGGGCCGGCCGATCATGGACGCGGCCAGGTCGAGGCGGCGCCGCATGCCGCCCGAGTACTTGCCGACCGGCCGCCTGGCCGCCTCGGTGAGCGAGAACCGCTCCAGCAGCTCGTCCGCCCGCCGCCGGGCCTCGGGGCGGGAGAAATCGAGCAGCCGCCCGATCATGTACAGGTTCTCCCAGCCGGAGAGCTTCTCGTCCACCGAGGCGTACTGGCCGGTCAGCCCGATGGTGCGGCGCAGCGCGCGCGGCTGGCGCACCACGTCGTACCCCGCCACCATCGCCGTGCCGGCGTCCGGTATCAGCAGGGTGGACAGGCAGCGCACCAGCGTCGTCTTGCCCGCGCCGTTGGGGCCGAGGACACCCATCACGGTGCCCTCGCGGACATCCAGGTCGATGCCGTCGACTGCCTTGGTCTCCCCGAAATGCTTGACCAAGCCGCGGACCTCGACGGCGTTCCGCCCGCGGCCGGGGGTGTTCACTCGCGTCATGGACCCCAGACTGCCAGGGCCCACCGACAAGTCACCGACAGAGTGCCGACACCCCGGCCGCGGACAGCCCGCGAGTCAGGAACGGAAGCTGTGCTCGGGAGCCGGGTACGCCCCCGACACCACGTCCTCGGCGAACGCCTTCGCGGCGTCCCCCAGGGACTCGCGCAGCCGCGCGTACTGCTTCACGAAGCGCGGCATCCGGCCACCGGGCCAGTCCGTCATCCCGGCCATGTCGGTCCACACCAGCACCTGCGCGTCGCACTCCGCGCCCGCCCCGATGCCGACCGTCGGGATGTGCAGCGACCGCGTGACCTCCGCGGCCAGCTCCGCCGTCACCAGCTCCAGCACCACCGCGAACGCCCCGGCGTCCTGCACGGCCTTCGCGTCCCGCAGCAACTGCTGGGCCGCCTCCTCGCCGCGCCCCTGCACCGGGTGGCCGCCGAACGCCAGCACCGACTGCGGAGTGAGCCCCACATGCGCCATCACCGGGATGCCGGACTCCACCAGCAGCCGGATCTGGTCGGCGGAGCGCTCGCCGCCCTCCAGCTTCACCGCGCCGACCCCGGCCTCCTTCAGCAGCCGGGTGGCGCTGCGCAGCGCCTGCGCCGGGCCCTCCTGGTACGAGCCGAACGGCAGGTCGCCGACGATCAGCGCCCGCCGCGTGCCGCGCACCACGGCCGCCGACAGCATCGTCATCTCGTCGAGGGTGACGGGCACGGTGGAGTCGTAGCCGAGGTGGGTGTTGCCCATCGAGTCGCCGACCAGCATCACCGGGATGCCGGCCTCGTCGAAGACGGAGGCGGTCATCGCGTCGTAGGCGGTGAGCATCGGCCACTTCTCGCCGCGCCGCTTGGCCGCCGCTATGTCACGGACAGTGATACGACGGCTGCTCTTGCCCCCGTACAGTCCCGGATTCCGGGCAGCGTTCTGCTGCGTCATCGCTGTGCTCCATTCGTCGTCTCGAAGCGCCGTCACGGCGTCCCCGGATCGCCTCCCATGGTCGCACCGATCCCCGGGCACCGGAAGCGGCCCGGACGGAACCCGGCACCCTCTCCCGGGCGTCCCCGTCAGTGGCCGGGTGTTCACCCCGGCAGCCTGCACGGATGCGCTCGGGAGTCCCGGTTCGCGTAAGGTTCCGGGGGCGGAGAGCGACGGTTGGTGAGGGCGGCGCATGACTTTGGTGGACACCCCGGGGGACGACGGAACACCACCGGAGGCGCCCCGCCGGGCCCGCGCGCGCTGGAGCGACCGGGTGGGCCGCTGGCGCCGCGGCGTGATCATCGCGGCGGCGGCGGTGCTGCTGGCCCTGACGATGCTGCTGCACTCCCGGATCCCCAACCGGATCGGCAACCTCGGCAGCCTGCTGGAGACCTTCCTCCCCTGGGCCGGCCTCGCCATCCCGGTACTCGCCCTGGGCGCCGTGCTGCGCCGCTCGGTCACGGCCCTGGTGGCGCTGCTGGTGCCCCTGCTGGTGTGGCTCAACCTCTTCGGCGGACTGCTGCTGGACAAGACCGGCAGCGGCGGCGCCCTCATGGTGATCAGCCACAACGTGGACGCCGACAACGAGGACCCGGCCGGCACCGCCGCCGACCTGGCGGCCACCGGCGCGGACCTCATCGCCCTCCAGGAGCTGCCGCAGGGCAGGAGCGAGCCGTACGAGGAGGGCCTGGCCGAGGCGTACCCGTACCACACCGTGATCGGCACCGTCGGGCTGTGGAGCCGCATCCCGCTCGGCGAGACCACCGAGGTGGACATCGGCATGGCCTGGCCCCGGGCGCTGCGCACCACCGCGCACACCGACCAGGGCGAGGTGGCGGTCCTGGTGGCGCACCTGCCCTCGGTACGGGTGCAGTTCCGGGCCGGGTTCACCGCCGAGCAGCGCGACCAGGCGGCCGAGATGCTCGGGCGGGCCATCGCGGACGAGCCGCTGAGCCGGCTGCTGGTGCTCGGTGACCTCAACGGCACGATGAACGACCGGGCGCTCGCCCCGGTCACCTCCCAGCTGCGCTCCACCCAGGGCGCGGCGGGCGCGGGCTTCGGCTTCAGCTGGCCGGCGGACTTCCCGGTGACCCGGATCGACCAGATCCTGGCGCGCGAGCTGGAGCCGGTGTCCTCCTGGACCCTGCCGGCCACCGGCAGCGACCATCTGCCGGTGGCGGCCCGGCTCGACTTCTGAGCCGGGGGCGGGCCGCGCCCGCCCGGGCCGGGCCGTCCCGTCCCGTACGTCCGGTTTTCCGGCCTTTCTCCGAACGGCCGGCCGGCCGTTTATGTTGGAGAGGTGGGGAACCGCCCCCAGCAGGAGGAAGCGACAGACATGGCCCGTACCCGTTTCGCCCCGGACCGGGGGCTCACCCGGCGCATGGTGACCACCATGTTCCTCATCGGGCTGCTGTACGTCGTGTTCGTCGGCGTCCTGATCGCCCTGCTGGGCAAGGCATGGCCGCTGATCGTGCTCATCGCGGGCGGGCTCTTCGTCGTCCAGTTCTGGTTCAGCGACCGGATCGCGGCCTACAGCATGGGCGCCCGCGAGGTCACCCCCGAGCAGGCGCCCGAGCTGCACGGGGCGGTGGACCGGCTGTGCGCGCTGGCCGACATGCCCAAGCCCAAGGTCGCCATCGCCGACACCGACGTCCCGAACGCCTTCGCCACCGGGCGCAGCCAGCACAAGTCGCTGGTCTGTGTCACCACCGGGCTGCTGCGCCGGCTGGAGCCCGACGAGCTGGAGGGGGTGCTGGCCCACGAGATGTCCCACGTGGCGCACCGCGACGTCGCCGTGATGACCATCGCGGGCTTCCTCGGCGTGCTGGCCGGACTGATCACCAGGATGGCCCTGTGGGGCGGTCTCGGCCGGGCCCGCGGCAACAACAACCAGAACATCGCCCTGCTGCTGATCCCGCTGATCAGCGCGGTGGTGTACGTGATCAGCTATCTGCTGACCCGGCTGCTCTCCCGCTACCGGGAGCTGGCCGCCGACCGGGCCGGCGCCCTGCTGACCGGGCGGCCCTCGGCGCTGGCCTCCGCGCTGACCAAGATCTCCGGCCAGATGGCGCGGGTGCCCACCCGCGATCTGCGGCAGGCGGAGCCGTTCAACGCGTTCTACTTCGCCCCGGCGATCTCCGGCGAGAGCATGAGCAATCTGCTGTCCTCGCACCCGACCCTGGAGAAGCGCCTCGACCAGCTGGGCCGGATCTCGGCCGAGCTGGGCCGGCCGTAGGACGCCCCGGGGGCGCCCCCGTAGGATCGGCAGCCCCGTCCTCCGCCCGACCCGACCGCCGAAGGTGCTGATCCTCCCGTGGGCTTCCTCGACATCATCCTGGGCCGCAGCAAGCCGGTGAAACCCGACCTGGACCAGCTGTTCGCGGTGCCGTCCGCCGCGCTGACCCTGGAGGCCGGCGCCGGGTTCACACCCACCGGGCGCGGCTCGGTGTGCTTCGCCAGCGTGGAGGGCGGCGCGTTCTCCCGCATCCAGGAGGATGTGCGCGGGTTGCTGGACGCCGACACCGCCACCGGCGGGGTGCCCGTCGAGTACAGCCAGGACAGCTACGGCTACACCTGGCTGCTCGCCGAGCACGACCCGTCCGACGCGGCCGGTCTGGTCAACGATCTGCACGCGGTGAACACGCTGCTCCAGGACGGCGGCTTCGGGCCGCAGCTGCTGTGCTCGCTGATCGGCTTCATCGACGACCGGGACCGTCCGCTGGCCCTCGTCTACCTCTACAAGCGGGGCACGTTCTACCCCTTCGCGCCGGTGCCGGGCGGCGGCGAGAAGCGCGACACCCCGCTGGAACTCCAGATGCGCGGTCTGCTGGAGAACGATCTGCGGCTGGAGAAGGATCTCAGCCGCTGGTTCCCGGTCTGGGGCGCCCCGGGCCTGTGAGCCCCAGCTCTTTTCCCGCTCCTCTTTTGTCACTTCCGCCTCGCCCGTTACCGAAGATCACCCGGATGGCAGCAAAACAAGCGGAATGATCCCCTCCAAACGCAAACATTCGGTCAGGATCGTGCGGGTACAGATTGCCGGAAAAGGCAGCAGGGCAAGGAACTCCACGCCCCGCGAATGAACGGATGTTCATGGGAGGGGCTGGAGAGAGAGGAGGTCGCATGCCGCAGAACGTCACCTTCTTCCTGCCGTTCGAGACCGGATCGAATCCCGAGGCAGCCCGCGCCGGTGAACACCACCTCGACTGGATCCGCGCCCACGGCCTGGTGCGCGGCGAACACGCCCTGCGCCGCTACCGCGAGTGGCTGCTCACCGATCTCGCCGGCTACGCCTACCCCGAAGCCCGCGGCGCCGACCTCGACCTGGTGACCGACGCCGTCTGCATCGGCTTCCCACTGGACGACCAGTTCGACGGACCGCGCGGCAGCCACCCCGAGCACGTGGCCCGGCTCAGCGCCGAACTCGCCGCCATCCCCTACCGCGCACCCGGCACCCCGCCCGAACTGGACACCCCCCTCACCCGCGCCTACACCGATGTGTGGCAGCGCAGCGCCGAGGGCATGTCCGAGCAGTGGCGCGGCCGCGCCGCCGCCACCTACACCCGCTTCTTCCGCGCCTATGTCGAAGAGGCCCACAATCGGCGCTCCGGCGCCCTGCTGGACGAGAAGACCTACATCACCCTGCGCCGCGAGGCCGTCGGCACCGGCCCCTGCTTCGACCTCATCGAACGCGCCGGGCACTTCGAACTGCCCGAGGAGCTGTACTGGAGCCCCGGCGTGCAGACCCTGCTGCGCAGCGCCACCGACGTGATCTTCCTCTGCAACGACGTGCACTCCGTGGAGCGCGAAGAGGCCCAGGGCGACCCGCACAACCTCGTCCTCATCACCCAGCGCACCCGGGGCTGTTCGCGCGCCGACGCCCTGGAGCGGGTCGGCGCCCTGGTCCGCAACACCGTGCGCGGCTTCCAGGACACCGCGCACACCCTCCTCGAACGGTACGCCGGGACCCCCGAGCGGGACCTCCTCGCCCGGCACATCGCCGGTCTGCGGCACTGGATGATCGGCAACCAGCGCTGGGGCACCGCCTCGGCCCGCTACGCCACCGAGAACATCGGCGTCGAGGTGATCCCGGACGACATCGGCGCGGCGGGAGCCGGCCGCCCCGGCGCGCTCAGCGGCCCCACAGTCGGCTCCACCAGCCCCGCCGTCCGTCCCTGAGCCCGGTCCCCGGCCCGTGACCGGTGCCGGGGCCGGAGCGGTCCGGATGCTGGACCGCCGTCAGCACGCCCGACTCCGTACGGGCGCCGCGCGCCAGCCGGTCCCGGGCCGCCGCGTGCTGGACGGCGCGGTGCCCCAGCTCCTCCGGGGTGAACCGGATCGGCGCGATCGGTGTCGGCGCGTCCCTGGGCGTGAACCGCACCGGCAGCCGGTCCAGGTGCCGGGACCAGGTGGAGGCGGACCAGGTCAGCTCGTCCGCCTCGATCGTCATGTGGATGTCCGGCAGCCGGTACAGCAGCGCCTCGATCGCCGACCCCGTGATGGCCCGCCCGATGTCCGCGCCGGGGCACTCGTGGGCGCCACTGGTGAACGACAGGTGCGAGCGGTTGCCGTACATCATCGTCCCCGGCGCGGGCCGCACCACCGGGTCCACATTGCCGGCCGACAGGGCCAGCAGCATGGCGTCGCCCTTCTTGATGTGCTGGCCGCCCAGCTCCATGTCGAACATCGCGAACCCGCCGGGACAGACCGCGATCGGCGGCTCGTCCCACAGCACCTGTTCCACCGCCGCCGGCAGCGTCATCCGGCCGCCGTGCAGCGACCCGCGGAACCGGGGGTGGGTGAACACCACGCGCAGCGTGTTGACGATGAGGTTGGTGGTGGTCTCGTTGGCGGACACCAGCACCAGCCGCAGATGGTGCAGCACTTCCTCGTCGGTGAGCCGGGCCGGGTGCTCGATCAGCCAGCTGGCCAGGTCGGAGCCCGGCGCCTCGTGCTTGGCCGCCACCAGCTCCCGCAGCCGCCGCTGGATGAACTGGTCGGCCGTCACCGCCTTCTCGGTGCCGATCAGCAGCTGCCGGGCCGCCTCCGTCATCGGCGGGCCGTCCTCCTCGTCCAGCCCGGCCAGCCGCCCCATCACCCGCATCGGCAGCAGCTGCGCGTACTGGCTCAGCAGCTCGGCCTCGCCCGCGTCCACGAACTCGTTGATCAGATGGTTGGCGTACCGGGCGACCAGCCGGCGGATCGCCCGCCGGTCGAACCGCTCCAGCGACTCGTTGACGGCCCCGCGCAGCCGGTGGTGCACCGCGCCGTCCTGGTGCGTGGCGTCCGGGCCCCAGGCCAGCACGGGGGCGATCGGGTCGTGCGGACCCACCACCCCGTTCTGCCAGTCGCGCCAGTTGCGGCCGTCCCGGCTGTAGCGGCGCGGATGCCGGCACACCTCCAGGATCTCGTGGTAGCCGAGGACCAGCCACGCCGGGACGTCGCCCTCCAGCAGTACCGGCGCCACCGGGCCGTGCTCGGCGCGCAGCCGCTCGTACAGCCCGATGGGATCGGCCGACGCCTCGGGACCGAACAGCCGGGTCACCCCGCCGGGCCCGTACGGACCGACCGGCTGCGCCGTGCCGGAGACCACCGCACCCGAGGCGCCGCCCGCGTGCGCCGGGCAGCCGGGCGGTGGCTGCGCACCCGGCGTCCGGAAACCTGACGCGTCGGCAGCGGGCCCGCTCATCGTGTGACCTCCGAGGGTGCTTGGGTGGCATTCGTGTACAGATAACGCATCAGGGTCAGCAGGACGTCGCGGCTGGACTCCAGCATCCGCGCGTCGCAGTTGACCAGCGGGACGTCCTCGCCGAGGTCGAGGGCGGAGCGCAGCGCCGCCACCGAGTGCAGCGGCGCGTCGGGGAAGTTGTTGACGGCCACGACGAAGGGCACGTTGCCGGCCTCCAGCCGGTCCATCGCCTGGAAGCTGTCCTCCAGCCGCCGGGTGTCCACCAGCACCACCGCGCCGAGCGCCCCCTCGATCACGCCGTTCCACAGGAACCAGAACCGCTGCTGCCCCGGGGTGCCGAACAGGTAGAGCACCAGCTGCTGGTTGAGGGTGATCCGGCCGAAGTCCATGGCCACGGTCGTGTCCGTCTTGTGCTCCACCCCGCGCAGCGAGTCGACCCCGACGCTGTTGCGGGTCATGGTCTCCTCGGTGGTCAGCGGGCGGATCTCGCTCACCGAGCCGACCATCGTGGTCTTGCCCACGCCGAAGCCGCCGACGATCACCACCTTGACGGACTTCTCCGTCGAGGCGGGCAGCAGATCCTCCGGCCGTGGGCCCAGGGAGAGGTCAGAGCCGTTGTAGTCCATCGATCAAAGCCTTCAGGGTGTCGATATCGGGATCCGTCGCGGAGCGCTGCGGCATCGCACTTCTCGCTTCCCTGACCTCCACGTGGGAGTTGGCCACCAGGTCCGCCAGCAGCACGTTGACCGCGCTGAACGGCAGATCGATGTACGCGGAGATCTCGGCCACGGACAGGGGGTTGCCACACATCCGCAAGATGGCCGCCTGCTCGGGATGCATACCGGAGGAGGGAGCGGACCGGGACACGACCAGCGTGACCAGATCCAGGACTAAGTGGTCCTCCTTGCCCTCACTGCGCCCGCCGGTGATGACATACAGCGGTACGGGGGCCTCGTCCTCCTGGCCGTCCGCCCCGCCGCTGCCGTCCCGCCGTTTCCGGCTCATGGCGCCGCCTGTTCGGGGGCGCGCGCCGCACTGGACAGATGCTCTCCGAGCCGCAGTACGAGGTCCCGCATCCGCTGGCTGACCATGGTGGCGCTCACCTCGGCGCTCGCGGTCACCGCGAGGTAGGAGCGGGAGCCGGCCGACATCAGATAGAAGAAACCGCCCGTCAGCTCCAGCACCACCATCCGTACGTCGTGCTCCTCGTCGGGGAACTCCATCGCCACGGACTGCGCCAGGCTCTTGAGGCCGGAGCCGGCGGCGGCCAGCCGCTCCCCGGCGTCCCGGTCGTCGCCGTGCTGAGCCATGCACAGTCCGTCTGCGGACAGCAGGACGATGTGCCCGATGCCGGGCACGGAGGACGCCAGGTCCTTCAGCATCCAGTCCATGTTCATCAGCCGCTGTGTCACGTGCTCTACCACCTGTTACACCCTTTACTTCCGGAGGTCGTTGCCGGTCGGCTGATCGGCGGAGGAATGGTCCGTGCCACTGGGGTGCCCGCCGTCGGCCGCCGCGAGCCCGGCGAAGAAGTCGGAGACCCACAGCCCCGACTCCACCTGGCGGGCGGTCTTGCCGCCCGGCCGCTCGGCGCCCCCGCCGCCGTCCCCGGCGGTCGGCGGCGCGGCGCCCCGGCCCGGCTGCGGCTGCCGCGCGGGCTGCGCGGCGGCGCGCCGTGGCTTGTCGAACGCCCGGTTGCGGTGCCGCTGGGGCAGGCCGTTCTCGTTGCGCTCGTACGCGATCTCTTCGTCCTCGTCGACCGGGCGGGCGAGCCCCGGGGCCATCACCGGGTGCGGCTTGGGACGCATCCCGGGGATCGGGTACTTGGGCTCGGGGAGCTGGGTCAGCAGTTCCTGCGGCACGAAGACGACCGCGCGCACCCCGTTGCC
Source organism: Streptomyces sp. NPDC059853 (assembly GCF_042731495.1). Lineage (NCBI taxonomy): Bacteria > Bacillati > Actinomycetota > Actinomycetes > Kitasatosporales > Streptomycetaceae > Streptomyces > Streptomyces sp. NPDC059853. The sequence goes on along the minus strand of NZ_JBHWJL010000055.1, from coordinate 13,664 downwards.
GGTGGAGGGGCGCAGCGTCAGCCGCAGTCCGAACCGGTTGGACAGGATGGAGGCGACCCGCAGCCCGACCCGGGCGGTCTCGCCGAGGTCGGAGAGGTCGAGGCCGTCGGCGGCCTGCTTCATCAGGAACTCGGCGTGCTTGCGGGACTCCTCGGTGAGCCCCATCCCCTTGTCCTCGATGGAGATCTCGACACCGGCGGCGACCTCCTCGGTGTTCATCACCACGGAGGTGCTGGGCGGGGAGTAGCGGCAGGCGTTGTCCAGCAGCTCGGCCAGCACGAGGATGACGGACTCGGCCGCCGGGCCGATGACCGCGATCTCGGCGACGTGGTGCTGTTCGACGCGCAGGTACTCCTGGATGGGGGCGCTGCCGGCCCGCATCACGTCGTAGAGGGAGATCGGCCGCTGCCAGCGCCGCATCGGGGCGCCGCCGCCGAGGACGGCGAGCGAGGTGGCGAACCGGCCGGTCACGTTGATGCCGTGCTCCAGGTGCATCAGGTCGCCCAGGATCTCCGGGCCGCCGTGCCGGTACTGCATCTTGTTGATGTCGTCCTGGAGGCGGTGGATCTCGGACTGGATGCGGCAGGAGATGTTGACGATGGCCCGGTTCGCGGAGTCCTTGGCGTGCTCGCGTTCCTGGACGGCGACACCGGACTTGAACAGCGCGGTGTAGTAGGAGGCGCCGATCTCCGGGTCGCTGGACAGCTCGCTGTGGTCGCGGGGCGTGACCTCGGAGGGCGAGGCCCCGTCCTGCACCTTGTCGAGGACCACCGGGAAGATCTTCCAGGCGAGGTGGTGGGCCTCCTTGCGCCGGGTCGCACGCTCGGTGGCCAGCTGCTCCTTGAGGGCGGCCAGGGCGAGCCCGCGGCGCGCCACCTCGGCGGAGAGCGCGGCCACCAGGATCATGGCCACCACCGCGCACCACGCCACCGCCGCCCGCTGCTCGCCGCTCACCAGCAGCAGGGCGGCGACGGCGCCGACGGCGGTGAGCGCCGGCGGCACGATCCACACGCCCGGGCGCGGGGGACGCTCACTCCGCTGTAATGAACCTGCTCGCACCATGGGCTTCCTCACTAGCGTTGCGATGGACAGTGGTGATGGACAGAGGGCTGCGGTTGCGGATGAGGAGGGGGTATGCCTCTGACATACGTGCGTCCGCTCGCGGGCTGCGGCCACCCGGCCGCGACTAGCTGTAGTGGTCGCAACTCGCTATGTGACAGGGAGAGTACGGGGCCGCAAGCCCCCGGCGCAGCGAGTTGGGAAAACGTCCCCCGAACGAGTCCGTGAGCGGGGGCGCGCACGGGCGTGACAAGCCGATGAACTGCGTGGATGCGCCGGGGCGCGTGCTCAAACACGTACCGCACATGCATGGCCAAAGCTCATCGGGCGCCTGGCCGGTTCGGATTGCCCCCGGCACACTCCACCGGCAGGACACCGCCGGTGCGCCCTCCCGCCACCACCCCTCCCGGCCGCCTTCACCGGCCGTCCCCGACCCGCCGCCGTACCGGCAATGCCACCGAAACCGGCGGGCGTGATACTGGAGGGCGACGGATGAGCTTCCGTGCGCCAGAATGAGCGTTGTGACCTGCGAGGATGGTGGCCATGGATAAGCAGCAGGAGTTCGTGCTCCGTACCCTGGAGGAGCGTGACATCCGGTTCGTCCGGCTGTGGTTCACCGATGTGCTGGGCTTCCTCAAGTCCGTCGCCGTCGCCCCGGCCGAACTCGAACAGGCATTTGACGAGGGGATCGGCTTCGACGGCTCCGCGATCGAGGGCTTCGCCCGCGTCCACGAGTCCGACATGATCGCCAAACCCGCGCCCAGCACCTTCCAGGTCCTGCCCTGGCGCGCCGAATCCCCCGGCACCGCCCGCATGTACTGCGACATCCTGATGCCGGACGGCTCACCCTCCTACGCCGACCCCCGCTACGTCCTCAAGCGCGCCCTCGCCAAGAGCTCCGACCTCGGCTTCACCTTCTACACCCACCCCGAGATCGAGTTCTTCCTCCTCAAGGACAAGCCGGTGGACGGCACCCGCCCCACCCCCGCCGACAACTCCGGCTACTTCGACCACACCCCGCAGAACGTCGGCATGGACTTCCGCCGCCAGGCCATCTCCATGCTCGAATCCATGGGCATCTCCGTGGAGTTCTCCCACCACGAGGGCGCCCCCGGCCAGCAGGAGATCGACCTGCGCTACGCCGACGCCCTCTCCACCGCCGACAACATCATGACCTTCCGGCTCGTCATGAAGCAGGTCGCCCTCGAACAGGGCGTGCACGCCACCTTCATGCCCAAGCCGTTCTCCGAATACCCCGGCTCCGGCATGCACACCCACCTCTCCCTCTTCGAAGGCGACCGCAACGCCTTCCACGAGACCGGCGCCGAGTACCAGCTCTCCAAGATCGGCCGCTCCTTCATCGCCGGACTCCTGCGGCACGCCGGCGAGATCTCCGCCGTCACCAACCAGTGGGTCAACTCCTACAAGCGCATCTGGGGCGGCACCCAGCGCACCGCCGGCGCCGGCGGCGAAGCACCCAGCTACATCTGCTGGGGCCACAACAACCGCTCCGCGCTCATCCGCGTCCCCATGTACAAGCCCGGCAAGACCGGCTCCACCCGCGTCGAGGTCCGCTCCCTCGACTCCGGCGCCAACCCCTACCTCGCCTACGCCCTGCTGCTGGCCGCCGGCCTCAAGGGCGTCGAGGAAGGCTACGAACTGCCGCCCGGCGCCGAGGACGACGTGTGGGCCCTCACCGACCGCGAACGCCGCGCCCTGGGCATCGAACCCCTCCCGCAGAACCTCGGCGAGGCCATCAACCTCATGCAGCACAGCGAACTCGTCGCCGAAACCCTCGGCGAGCACGTCTTCGACTTCTTCCTCCGCAACAAGCGCCAGGAATGGGAGGAGTACCGCTCCGAAGTGACCGCCTTCGAGCTGCGCAAAAACCTCCCGGTCCTGTGACGGCACCCGCCACCCCGCCCGGCGCGCGGCGGCCCGGGCGCTTCGGCCAGCTGGCGCGCCGCGGATTCACCGATCCGCGCGCCGCCGGCGTCCTCCTCGACCACGAGGCGCTGCGCCCGGCCGGCGACGACGGCGTCCTGCTCGACGCCCTCGCCGCCACCGCCGACCCCGACCTCGCGCTCGCCGCCCTCGTCCGGCTCGCCGAGGCCCAGCCGGACGGGGACCGGGCGGTCCTCCTGGACACCCTGCTGTCCGCCAAACCGCTGCGCGACCGGCTCCTCGCCGTCCTCGGCGCCTCCGAAGCCCTCGGCGACCACCTCGCCCGCCACCCCGTCGAATGGCGCACCCTCACCGCCTTCGACACCGCCGACCTGCACCCCGGCATCGAGGAGTTCACCGCCGCGCTCGCCGACGCCGACGACCCCGACAGCCTGCGCGTCGGCTACCGCCGCGCCCTGCTCACCATCGCCGCCCGCGACATGACCGGCACCACCGGCTTCGCCGACACCGCCGCCGAACTCGCCGACCTCGCCACCGCCACCGTCCGCGCCGCGCTGCGCATCGCCTCCGCCGAGGCCCCCGACGACGCCGCGGGCTGCCGCCTCGCCGTCATCGGCATGGGCAAATGCGGCGGCCGCGAACTCAACTACGTCTCCGACGTGGACGTCATCTTCGTCGCCGAACCCCCCGAAGGCGCCCCGGAGGGCGCCGAGGCCGCCGCCCTGCGCGCCGCCACCCGGCTCGCCTCCCGCATGATGCGGATCTGCTCCGACACCACCGCCGAGGGCACCATCTGGCCCGTCGACGCCAACCTGCGCCCCGAGGGCCGCAACGGGCCCCTGGTGCGCACCCTGGCCAGCCACCTCGCCTACTACGACCGCTGGGCCAAGACCTGGGAGTTCCAGGCCCTGCTCAAAGCCCGCCCCGTCGCCGGCGACGAGGAACTGGGCCGCCGCTACGCCCGCGCCGTCGCCCCCCTGGTGTGGCAGGCCGCCGACCGCGACAACTTCGTCCCCGACGTCCAGCGCATGCGCCGCCGCGTCGAGGAGTCCATCCCCGCCGACCGCGTCGAACGCGAACTCAAACTCGGCCCCGGCGGACTGCGCGACGTCGAATTCGCCGTCCAGCTGCTCCAGCTCGTGCACGGCCGCACCGACCCCGCCCTGCGCCACGCCACCACCCTGGACGCGCTGGCCGCCCTCGCCGACGGCGGCTACATCGGCCGCAAGGACGCCGCCACCCTCCACGACTCCTACCGGTTCCTGCGCACCGTCGAACACCGCCTCCAGCTGTACCGGCTGCGCCGCACCCACCTCATGCCCGAGGACGAGCCCGACCTGCGCCGCCTCGGCCGCTCCCTCGGCCTCACCGCCGACCCGGTCGCCGAGGTCACCGCCGCCTGGCGGCGGCACACCACCGCCGTCCGCCGGCTGCACGAGAAGCTGTTCTACCGGCCGCTGCTGGAAGCCGTCGCCGGCCTGGAGGACGGCGGCGTACGGCTCGGCCCCGAGGCCGCCCGCGAACGGCTGGTCGCCCTCGGCTACGCCGACCCGGCCGCCGCCCTGCGCCATCTCGCCGCCCTCGCCTCCGGCGTCACCCGCAAGGCCGCCATCCAGCGCACCCTGCTGCCCGTCCTGCTGGACCGCTTCGCCGACTCCGCCGACCCCGACGCCGGACTGCTCGGCTTCCGCAAGGTCTCCGACGCCCTCGGCACCAGCCCCTGGTACCTGCGGCTGCTGCGCGACGAGGGCGCCGCCGCCGAGAACCTGGCCCGGGTGCTCTCCGCCGGACGGCTCGCCCCCGACCTGCTGCTGCGCGCCCCCGAGGCCGTCGCCCTGCTCGGCGCCCCCGAAGGACTCGCCCCGCGCGGCGCCGCCGCCCTGCGCCAGGAGGTCCTGGCCGCCGTCGGCCGGGCCGCGACCCCCGAGGACGCCGTGGCCGCCGCCCGCGGCGTGCGCCGCCGCGAACTGTTCCGCACCGCCGCCGCCGACATCGTCGGCGCCTACCGCCCCACCGGCGCCCCGCCCGGCGAAGGCCAGGGCCCCGCCCTCGACCTGGTCGGCGACGCCCTCACCGACATCAACGCCGCCACCCTCGCCGGAGCCCTGCGCGCCGCCGTCCAGGACCGCTGGGGCGCCGAACTCCCCACCCGGTTCGCCATCATCGCCATGGGCCGCTTCGGCGGCCACGAACTGGGCTACGGCTCCGACGCCGATGTGATGTTCGTCCACGAACCGCGCGAGGGCGCCGACCGCGCCGAAGCCGACCGCGCCGCCTTCACCGTCGCCAACGAACTCACCCGGCTGCTCCAGCTCCCCTCCACCGACCCGCCGCTGCTCATCGACACCACCCTGCGCCCCGAGGGCCGGGGCGGCCCCCTGGTGCGCACCCTGGAGAACTACGCCGCCTACTACCGGCGCTGGTCACTGGTCTGGGAGAGCCAGGCCCTCCTGCGCGCCCAGCCGGTGGCCGGTGACCCGGACCTCGGCGCGCGCTTCATCGAGCTGATCGACCCGCTGCGCTACCCGCAGGACGGGCTCACCGAGCAGGACGTCCGTGAGATCCGCCGGCTCAAGGCCAGGATGGAAGCCGAACGGCTGCCGCGCGGCGCCGATCCGACCACCCACACCAAGCTCGGCCGCGGCGGACTCTCCGACATCGAGTGGACCGTCCAGCTGCTCCAGCTGCGGCACGCCGCCGCCGTCCCCGGGCTGCGCACCACCCGCACCCGCCGGGCCCTGGCCGCCGCCGAGGCGGCCGGGCTGCTGGACGCCGAGGACGCGGCCGTGCTGGACGCCGCCTGGATCCTGGCCTCCCGGGTGCGCAACGCGGTGATGCTGGTGCGCGGCCGCCCGCAGGACACCTTCCCCACCGACCCGCGCGAACTGGCGGCCGTCGCCCGCTACCTCGGGTACGAGCCGGGGGCCGCCCGGCAGCAGGACACCGGCAGCGGCGGCCAGATGATCGACGACTACCGGCGCACCACGCGCCGCGCCCGCACGGTGGTGGAGCGGCTGTTCTACGACGGGGACTGAGCGGCTTCCGCCGCCGGCGGGGGAGGGGCCACCCGGCGCGGCAGCCGGTACGGCGAGGAGCCGTACCAGAGCCGGGCGACCGTGTACCCGAAGCCCAGGCAGACCAGCCCGCCCACCGCGTCCAGCCAGAAGTGGTTGGCGGTGGCCACGATCACCAGCAGGGTCAGGGTCGGGTACAGCACGCCGAGGATCTTCACCCACAGCGGCCTGGCCAGCACCGCTATCGTGATGCCGCACCACACCGACCAGCCGATGTGCATCGACGGCATCGCCGCGTACTGGTTGGAGACCGACTGCATGCTCTCCGACTGGAACGAACCCCAGGTCTGGTACACCTGGCCGGTGTCGATGAAGTCCATGCCCTCCATCAGCCGGGGCGGCGCCAGCGGATAGAAGTAGTAGCCGATCAGCGCCACACCGGTGGTGGCGAACAGCACCAGGCGGGTGGCCCCGTACCGGCCGGGGTGCCAGCGGAACAGCCACACGAGCACGCCGATGGTCACGATGAAGTGCAGCGTGGCGTAGTAGTAGTTCATCGGCACGATCAGCCAGGTCACGGCCTCGATGCCGTGATTGACCGCGCGCTCGAAGGCCAGCCCGAGGGACTTCTCCAGATCCCAGATCCACTGCGCGTTCGCCTGCGCCTGGTCCTCCCGGGTGGGGGCGGCGTTGCGGATCATGGAGTAGACGCCGTAGCTGACGGCGATGAGCAGCAGCTCGAACCAGATGCGCGGACGCCGGGGTACGCGCAGGGCCCCCAGCCGTCTGTCGCGGGACGGGGGCTCCGTGTGCTTGTCGGTCACGCTCCCCGCATCCACTCGCTGTTCACTGTCCGGCTCGACGCTTGTTGCCCCCATGGACGCACAGTCTGCCAGAGTCCGGACGCTTGCCCGATCATCCTCCAGTCGGGTTTCCTGCCCTAGGGGATCCGCCCCGGGACGGACGGCGCGGTCGCCGTCGAGCCCCGGACCACCAGCTCCGGCAGGCTGTGTCCTCCCGGGGGCACCCCCCGTACCCCCGGCCGCGCCTCCGTCACGCGTCCCCACTCGCCCGGCGCGCGGTCGCCGTCGAGCCCCGGACCACCAGCTCCGGCAGGAAGACGAACTCGCTGTGCGGAGCCGGGGTGCCCCCGATCTCCTCCAGCAGGGCGCGGACCGCCGCCTGGCCCATCGCCGGGACGGGCTGGCGGATGGTGGTGAGCGGCGGGTCGGTGAAGGCGATCAGCGGGGAGTCGTCGTAGCCGATCACCGACACGTCCGCCGGGACGGCGAGGCCGCGCTGGCGGGCGGCGCGGATCGCGCCGAGCGCCATCATGTCGCTGGCGCAGATCACCGCCGTGCACCCCCGCTCCAGCAGGGTGGTGGCCGCGGCCTGGCCGCCCTCCAGGGTGAACAGCGAGTGCTCGATCAGCTCGCCGGCCGCCGCCTCGTCCAGCCCCAGGTCCTCGGCGGCGCCGCGCAGGAAGCCCTCGATCTTGCGCTGCACCGGGACGAAGCGGGCCGGGCCGAGGGCCAGCCCGATCCTGCGGTGGCCGAGCGAGACGAGGTGGCTCATCGCCAGCCGCATCGCCGCCCGGTCGTCCGGCGAGACGAAGGGGGCGCGCACCCCGGGCGCGAAGCCGTTGATCAGGACGAACGGCACCCCGTTGCCGCGCAGCCGCTCGTAGCGCTCCACATCGGCGGAGGTGTCCGCGTGCAGCCCGGAGATGAAGATGATCCCGGCCACCCCGCGTTCCACGAGCATCCCGGTCAGCTCGTCCTCCGTGGAGCCGCCCGGGGTCTGGGTGGCGAGCACCGGCGTGTAGCCCTGCCGGGTCAGGGCCTGCCCGATGACCTGGGCGAACGCCGGGAAGATCGGGTTCTCCAGCTCGGGGGTGATCAGCCCGACCAGTCCCGCGCTGCGCTTGGCCAGCCGCGCCGGGCGCTCGTAGCCGAGCAGGTCCAGGGCGGCCAGGACGGATTCGCGGGTGGTGGCGGCGACGCCCGGCCGGCCGTTGAGCACCCGGCTGACGGTCGCCTCGCTGACCCCCGCCTGGGCTGCGATGTCAGCTAGCCGTGCGGTCACCCAGTGGACCTTACCGGCCGCCCCGGGACGTGCCCACCGGGCCGGGGGAACTGTACCGGGTTGTGGGCATTGCGCCCGGTGGCCCGGCCGGTGGATTCACCCGGACGGCCGGGCGGCGGGTGCCGGAACGCGCCGGGGTAGCGCCACCGGCGCACCGGTCGCCGGAGCCGCTGGAACGGTTGGCGCGGCAGGCTTGCAGAAATTTGCCGCAAGGTCTTTCCAAAGGATGACGCCGCTGTTACGTTCCTGATCGGCCCGGCGTGGCGAGGGAGCCACGCCTAGGGTGGGACACAGCCCCCTAAACCGGGCGGAACGCTTGAAGGAGTTCACATGCGGCGCAGCATAGGGACGACGACTGCCGCTCTGGCGGCACTGACGCTTGCGGTAACGGCTTGCGGTGGTGGCGACGGAGGGGACGGGGGCGGCGGAGCCGCCGCGGACGGGGAGCTGTCCGGCACCATCACCTACTGGGACACCTCCAACGAGACCGAGGCGCAGGTCTTCCAGGCCATCGCCGAGGAGTTCGCGACCCAGCACCCGGGCGTCACCGTCGACTATGTGAACATCGGCTTCGACGACGCGCAGAACCGCTTCAAGAACGCCGCCGCCGCCAACGAGGCGCCCGACGTCATGCGGACCGAGGTGGCCTGGGTCGCCGACTTCGCCAGCCTCGGCTACCTGTGGCCGCTGGACGAGACCCCCGCCCTGGAGAACCAGGAGGACTTCCTGCCCCAGGCGTGGGCCAGCACCCAGTACGAGGGCGCCACCTACGCCGTGCCGCAGGTCATCGACACCCTGGCGCTCTTCTACAACAAGCAGCTGCTGGCGGACGCCGGCGTCGAGGTGCCGCAGTCCCTCGACGAGGTCAAGGCGTCCGTGCCGGACTTCCAGGGCGTCGGCGCCGTGCCGATGTACCTGCGGGGCGACGACCCGTACTGGTTCCTGCCGTTCCTGTACGGCGAGGGCGGCGACATGGTCGACGCCGAGGAGCGCGAGGTCACGATCGACAACGAGGCCGGGATCGCCGCGTTCACCCGCATGCAGGACATGGTCACCTCGGGGGCCGCCATCACCGACACCAGCGACGGCTGGGAGAACATGATGAGCGCCTTCAGCAAGGGCGACGTCGCCATGATGATCAACGGCCCGTGGGCCATCAACGACGCGGTCGCCGGCCTCGGCGACAACCTCGGCGTCGCCCCGGTGCCCGCCGGTTCCGCCGCGCAGGCCGCGCCGCAGGGCGGCTGGAACTACGCGGTCTACGCCGGCACCCCGGAGAGCGAGTCCCCGGCCGTCTTCGAGTTCGTCAAGTACATGTCCTCCGCCGCCACCCAGCAGCGGATCACCGAGGAACTGAGCCTGCTGCCCACCAGGACCTCCGTCTACGACGTGCCGTCCGTGCAGGGCAACGAGATGGTCCAGTTCTTCAAGCCGGCCGTCGACGTGGCCCACGAGCGCCCGTGGATCCCGCAGGCCCAGTCCCTGTTCGAGCCCATCGGCGACAGCGTCGAGGCGATGCTGATCGGCTCCGTCCCCCCGGAGAAGGCCGCCCAGCAGACCGGCGACGCCTACCGCGACGTCCTCGACGACTGGCTCGACTGAGCGGGCGGTCCGGTGCGAATCCCACGGACGTGTGAGACGAAGGGCGGCGAGCGAGCACATGGCTGCTGACGCGGTGAGGACCCGGCTCGGGAAGGGCGCCAGAACGCGCCGCACCCTGGCGAACTACTGGTACGCCTGGGCGATGATCGCCCCGGTGGTCGTCGTGATCACCGGCATCATCGGCTGGCCCCTGGTGCGCGGTGTTTTCCTGTCCCTCACCAATGCCAACGAGGCCAACGTCGAACGCCAGATCGGCGTCAACAAGATGGAGGCCACGTACGAGTTCGTCGGCCTGGAGAACTACGCGGACATCCTCGGCGACAGCAAGTTCTGGGACCGGCTCGGCTGGACCATGGTGTGGACGGTCTCCTGCGTCGCCATCACCTTCCTGATCGGCCTGGCCCTGGCCAACATGCTGAACCGGACCTTCCGGGGCCGCACGCTGTACCGGATGGCGCTGATCCTGCCCTGGGCGATCCCGGCCTTCGTGTCGGTCTTCGCCTGGCGGATGATCTTCAACGAGCGCAACGGCATCCTCAACAACCTGATGGAAGGCCGGGGCATCGCCGGCATCCACTGGCTGAGCGATCCCACCTGGGCCAAGTTCGCCGTCATCGCGGTCAACGTCTGGCTGGGCGTGCCCTTCATGCTCATCGCCATGCTCGGCGCGCTCCAGTCCATCCCGGCCGAGCACTACGAGGCCGCCGAGATGGACGGCGCGGGACCCTGGCAGCGGTTCTGGAACATCACGCTGCCCGGGGTCCGCTCCGTCTCCATGACCGTGGTGCTGCTGAGCACCATCTGGACCTTCAACATGTTCCCGGTGATCTTCCTGCTCACCCGGGGCGGCCCGGCCGGCTCCACCGACATCCTGGTGACCGAGGCGTTCCGGCTCGCCTTCATCAGAAGCCCGCGCGACTTCGCCAACTCCGCCGCCTGGGGCGTCCTGATCCTGCTGCTTCTGGTCCTGTTCGCGATCTCCTACCGGCGGGCACTGCGCAAGCAGGGAGAGGTGTGGTAGCCATGGGCGCCGAGACAACACGCTTCGACTCCGGCTCCACCTCGGCCGGCACCCGCACCGGCCCCGGCTCCGACCCCGGCCGCGGCGACATCCCGCAGTCCGGCGGCGCCGGCGGCGGCAGGGGCAAGCGCCCGCGGCGGCGCGGCGAACGCGGCCCGCTCGCCTCCTTCGGTCTGCACGCCACCCTGCTGTTCGCCGCCGTCATCGCGGTCTTCCCGCCGCTGTGGCTGCTGGTGACCTCCTTCAAGCCGAAGAGCGACACCTTCACCATCGCGCTCATCTCCAACTTCACCCTGGACAACTACGACCATGTGCTGAACAACACCAAGTTCCTCACCTGGTTCGGCAACTCCCTGCTGGTCGTGGTCACCACCACGGTGATCGGGGTGTTCATCTCCTCCACCACCGGCTACGCGCTCAGCCGCTTCCGTTTCCCCGGCATGCGCCCGCTGATGTGGACCCTGCTGATCACCCAGATGTTCCCGATGGCCGTGCTCATCGTGCCGCTGTACAACCTGATGTCCCGGTACGGGCTCCTCAACCGGCCGATCGCGCTGATCGTCACCTACCTCACCATCGCGGTGCCGTTCTGCGCCTGGATGATGAAGGGCTTCTTCGACACCATCCCGGTCTCCATCGACGAATCGGGACGGGTGGACGGACTCTCCCCGTTCGGCACCTTCTGGCGGCTCATCATGCCGCTGGCCCGCCCGGGCCTGGCCGTCACCGGCTTCTACACCTTCGTCACCGCCTGGGCCGAAGTCGCCTACGCCACGGCCTTCATGACCGGCGAGAGACATCTCACCCTCGCCGGCGGCCTCCAGACCTTCGTCAACCAGCACACCCAGGACTGGCATCTGATGACCGCCGCCGCCGTCCTCATCGCCGTACCCGCGACCCTGGTCTTCGGCTACGCGCAGCGGCACCTGCAATCCGGGCTCACGGCCGGCGCCACCAAGGCCTGACCACCCCAGCCCCGCAGTCCCCCCAACACCTTCACGACGAGCCACAGGGAAGACATGACCCAGCACCTCGCCGGCCCCACCACCCACGCCACCGAGACGCCCGGCTGGTGGCGGGACGCCGTCATCTACCAGGTCTACCCCCGCTCCTTCGCCGACGGCGACGGCGACGGCATGGGCGACCTGCCCGGCATCCGCGCCCGGCTCCCGTACCTGGCCGACCTCGGTGTGGACGCCGTCTGGCTGAGCCCGTTCTACGCCTCCCCGCAGGCCGACGCCGGCTACGACGTCGCCGACTACCGGGCCATCGACCCCATGTTCGGCACCCTCCAGGACGCCGACGACCTGATCCGCGAAGCCCACGACCTGGGCCTGCGCGTCATCACCGACCTGGTCCCCAACCACTCCTCCGACCGCCACGAGTGGTTCCGCCGCGCCCTGCGCGAGGGCCCGGGATCCCCGCTGCGCGAGCGCTACCACTTCCGCCCCGGCAAGGGCGAGAAGGGCGAGGAGCCGCCCAACGACTGGGAGTCCATCTTCGGCGGCCCCGCCTGGACCCGCACCACCAACCCCGACGGCTCGCCCGGCGAGTGGTACCTCCACCTCTTCGCCCCCGAACAGCCCGACTTCAACTGGGACAACGAAGCCGTCCGGGACGAATTCCGCTCCGTGCTGCGCTTCTGGCTCGACATGGGCGTCGACGGCTTCCGCATCGACGTGGCGCACGGCCTGGTCAAGGCACCCGGGTTGCCCGACATGGGTCACAGCGGCCAGCTGAAACTGCTCGGCACCCAGGAGATGCCGTTCTTCGACCAGGACGGCGTCCACGAGATCTACCGCAGCTGGCGCGCCATCCTCGACGAGTACCCCGGGCAGCGCATCGCCGTCGCCGAGGCCTGGACACCCAGCGCCGAGCGCACCGCCCGCTACCTGCGCCCCGGCGAACTCCACCAGGCGTTCAACTTCCACTATCTGAGCACTCCGTGGGAGGCCGGCGCGCTGCGCGAGGTCATCGACTCCTCGCTGGACTCCATGCGCCCGGTCGGCGCCCCCACCACCTGGGTGCTCTCCAACCACGACGTGGTGCGCCACCTCACCCGGCTCGGCGGCGACCTGGGCCGGGCGCGCGCCGCCACGCTGCTGATGCTGGCGCTGCCCGGCTCCGCCTACCTCTACCAGGGCGAGGAACTCGGCCTGCCCGAGGTCACCGAACTCCCCGACGAGGTACGGCAGGACCCGGCCTTCTTCCGCCGCGCGCCCGACGAGGACACCGACGCGGGCGGCCAGGACGGGCTGCGCGACGGCTGCCGGGTGCCCATCCCGTGGACCAGCGAGGGCCCCTCCTACGGGTTCGGCACCGGCGGCAGCTGGCTGCCGCAGCCGGGGGAGTGGGCCAAGCTCGCCGTCTCGGCCCAGCTCGGCGACCCCGGCTCCACCCTGATGCTGTACCGCACCGCGCTGTCGGTGCGGCGCGAGCAGCCGGCGCTCGGCGCGGGCGACGCGGTGGAGTGGCTGGAGGCGCCCGAGGGCGTCCTGGCCTTCCGGCGGCACGGCGCGGACGGCAGCACCGTGCTCGTCCTGGCCAACACCACCGGCGCCGACGTCACCCTGACCGGCGAACTGGCCTCCCCGGGAACCCTCCTGCTGGCCAGCGGCCCGGTCCCGGCCGCCGGTGACGTCCTGCCCGCCGACACCACCGCCTGGTGGACGACGCATGGCTGACGCCGCGCCCGCCCGGCTCGCCGATATCGCCGGACAGGCCGGGGTCAGTGAGGCCACGGTCAGCCGGGTGCTCAACGGCAAGTCGGGGGTCGCGGCGGCCACCCGTCAGCGGGTGCTCGCCGCCCTGGACGTCCTGGGGTACGAGCGCCCGCTGCGGCTGCGGCAGCGCAGCGCGGGCCTGATCGGCCTGGTCATACCCGAGTTGACCAACCCGATCTTCCCGGCCTTCGCCCAGGTCATCGAGCAGGCACTGGCCTCGCACGGCTACACGCCGGTGCTGTGCACCCAGAGCCC
>NZ_JBHWJL010000054.1:0-25162 GCF_042731495.1 Streptomyces sp. NPDC059853 | reverse complement strand
GAACGGATGCTTCCTTTGGTTCCCTCTCGGGCCCCTCCGGGCTTTCCCTTCGTGTTTCCCAGCTTACCACATCCGATTTCTCGAACTTGGCCCCCGCTGGGGGGAGTTAAGCCTTTGAGTTTTGCGCCCTCCGGCGTGTCCACCACTTTAAGGGATTCCCCCGCCCGATCCAAATCCGGATCCCGGCCTGAGAACTTGCCCCTCTGCGGCAACTCGGAGGACCTTACGGACCGGGCCGAGAGAGTGTCAAATCGAGGTCACCCGCCCGGCTCACCGCAGCACCGTCTCCAGGAACTCGCTGCCCAGCCGGGCCACCACCCCCAGCTCCAGGCAGTGCTGAACGTACCGGCCCTGCCGTCGCGTTGAGAGCAGCCCCGCCTTGCGCATCACCGCCAGGTGGCGCGACACCTCCGGCGCGGTCATCGACAGCGACGTCGCCAGCTCGCCCGTCGTGTGCGGGGACAGCGCCAGGCTCCGGCACATCCGCAGCCGCGTCGGGTGCGCCAGCGCCGACAGCCGCCGGGCCAGCAACTCCCCCGACGCCGGAACCGCGTGCCGCAGCTGCTGCGGGTCGGCCATCGGGTACTGGATCACCGGCCGCCAGTCGCGCGCGTGCAGCACCAGCAGATGCGGCCAGGCGAACGCCGTCGGCAGGAACGTGACGCCGGGGCCGGCCTCCGGGTCCAGCGCCGTCGTCCGGCCCTCGTACATCTTGTCGATCACCAGCCGCCCCGCCGGCCCGTCCACCGACACGGCGGGCGACACCGCCGCCATCGCGTCCGCCAGGCCCTTGCGCTTCAGCAGCTCCGTCTTGTGCCGGGCATCGGCGGCCAGCCGCGGCCGGATCTCGTCCCACGCCCGCGCGAAGAACACCTCGTAGCAGTCCTCCAGCAGCCGCCGGATCCAGGCACGCACCGAGGCCGGGTCCGCCAGCAGCCGTGCCACGAACGCCCGCTGGCGCGGACCGCGCGCCGCCGCCCGCTCCAGCGCCTTCTCCCGCTCCACCGGATCGGTCAGCGGCGAAACCACGCCCGTCTTCCCGTAGCGCCACGCCGCGCAGGAGATCTCCAGCGCCGCGCCCACGTACCGCTCGTCGCTCATCCCGTCCACCGCGTCCAGGTCCTCCTCGAAGGAGCGCCCCGGGACGGCGGGCAGCAGGATGTCGGAGCGGGTCGAGCGCCACAGGAAGTCCGCCGCGCACAGCCGGTCCGCGAGATCGGCCGGCAGGGCGCAGTGCACCGACGCCGCCCATTCGGCGCGGGCCGGGTGGTGCCCCGGTTCGGAGAGCACGTGCAGGGCCGCGCCGAGTTCGGCGAGCGGCGAGGGGCCGAAGACGATGTGGTCGGTCGGCAGTCCGGCGATGTCGATGACTACGGCCATGGTGTCCATTGTGGGAGCGCGGCACCCCGTGCGGCAGTGGATTGACGGTCCTCGTCAATCGATACGCGTCCGGCCCCGCCCCGGTCGCAGCCTGGCGTCATGGACTCCTCACTGTTCACCGCCCCGCTCCCCGCACCCGGCCCCGCCGGCTCCGGCTTCGACTCCCGTCACCCCTGGCGTTCCTCCAGCGCCGAATTGGACGCCGCGTACTGGGAGGCGGTGCGGCTGCACCGGCTGGGCCGTAACCGCCGCGCCCGCAGCCGCTGGTTCCGGTTCCGGCGGAGCGCCGATATTCGGTAGCGGCGTATTCCTTCCGCCCCCTAGGCTCCGGCGTTTTGGCTCCGGAAGAAAGGGGGTTCATGACATGCGGATGTCCGGGCTGTACCGCGCTGTCGCGGGCAGCAGTTTCCGGCGCTATGCGACGTATCGCGTCGCCACGGCGGCCGGAGTGTTCACCAATACGGTGTTCGGCTTCTTCATGAGCTTCACGTTTATCGCGCTGTGGGACCAGCGCCCCGGTCTGGGGGGTTACGACCAGGCGCAGGCGCTCACCTTCGTATGGGTGGGCCAGGGACTTCTCGCCGCGACCGCCGTCATGGGCGGCGGTTTCCGCGAGGAACTCCAGGAGCGGATCCGTACCGGCGAGATCTCCATCGATCTCTACCGGCCGGTCGATCTCCAGCTGTGGTGGCTGGCGGTGGATCTCGGCCGCTCCGTGTTCCAGTTGCTCGGGCGCGGCGTCGTCCCGGTCGTCGTCGGCGGGCTGATCTTCGAGCTGGCGCTGCCCACCGACCCGCTGCGCTGGCTGCTCTTCGGCTGCGCCCTCGCCCTCGGCCTGCTGGTGGCGTTCGCGCTCAACTATCTGGTCGCCCTGATGGCCTTCTGGCTGCTGGACGGCAACGGGCTGAACATGGTGAGCAATCTGCTCGGGATGTTCTGCTCCGGCATGGTGATGCCGCTGACCGTCTTCCCCGAGGGTCTGGGCACCGCGCTCCAGTGGCTGCCCTGGGCGGCGCTGCTCCAGGTCCCGGCGGACGTCCTCCTGGGCCGGTACGCGGGTGCCGGGGCGTTCGCCGTGCTGCTGTTCCCGCTGCTGTGGGCGGTGGCCCTGCTGCTGCTCGGCCGGCTGGTGCAGACGGCGGCGACCCGGCGCGTGGTGGTGCAGGGTGGTTAAGGTCCTCGACGGGCTGCGCGGCTACGGGCTGATCGTCGGCATGTGGTTCCGCTCGACGCTCACCTACCGCGCCTCGTTCCTGCTCACCACACTCGGGAACGCGCTCACCAGCTGGCTGGAGTTCGCCGCCATTCTCATCGTCTTCTCGCACGTCGACCAGCTGGGCGGATTCTCGGTCGGCGAGGTGGCGCTCATGTACGCCACCGCCAGCTGCTCCCTCGGCCTGGCCGATCTGTTCCTCGGGAACATGGACCAGCTGGGCGCCCGGGTGCGCGACGGCAGCGTGGACACCATGCTGATCCGCCCGGTGCCGCTGTTCGCACAGGTCGCGGCGGACCGGTTCGTGCTGCGCCGGGTGGGCCGGATCGTGCAGGGGGTGCTGGTCCTCGGCTGGGCCGTCGCCCAGCTGCGTCCGGGCTGGTCGGTGCTGGAGTACGCGCTGCTGGCCGGGGTGATCGTCTGCGGCGCGGCGATCTTCGGGGCGCTGTGGGCGATCGGCGGGGCGTTCCAGTTCTGGGCGCAGGACGCGGCGCAGGTGCAGAACTCGGTGACGTACGGCGGCAACCGGCTGCTCCAGTACCCGCCGACGATCTACGGCACCGAGCTGGTGCGCGGAGTCACGTACGTGGTGCCGCTGGCGTTCGTGAACTGGATTCCGCTGCTGCGGCTGCTGGACCGGGACGACCCTCCCCCAGCCTCCGGCCGGGGGTACCCCCTGGGATTGCCCGGCTGGGTGGACTTCCTCTCCCCGCTGGTCGCCGTCGCGATGTGCGCGCTGGCGGCGCTGCTGTGGCGGGTCGGGGTGCGGAGCTATCGGAGTACCGGGAGTTGAGGGGCATGAGCGAGACGGACGGGATGGACGGGACGCGGGAGACGGCGGCGGCCGGCGATGAGCTGATCGTGCTGGAGGATCTGGAGAAGGTGTTCCGGGTACGGCGGCGGACCGGCCGGTTCCGGCGGACCAGGAGCGAGGTGCGGGCGGTGAACGGGATCTCGTTCACCGTGCGGCGCGGCGAGATGGTCGGCTACATCGGCCCGAACGGGGCCGGGAAGTCGACCACGATCAAGATGCTGACCGGGATCCTCACCCCGAGCGGCGGCCGGCTGCGGGTGGCGGGCATCGATCCGCAGCAGGAGCGGACCCGGCTCGCCCGCCGGATCGGGGTGGTGTTCGGACAGCGCACCACCTTGTGGTGGGATCTGCCGCTGCGCGACTCGTACGCGCTGGTGCGCCGGATGTACCGGGTGCCGCAGGCGCGGTTCCGGGAGAACCTGGAGCGCTGCGTCGAACTGCTGGATCTGGCGGAGCTGCTGGAGGTTCCGGTGCGGCAGCTGTCGCTGGGGCAGCGGATGCGCGGGGACCTCGCGGCGGCGCTGCTGCACGATCCGGAGGTGCTGTACCTGGACGAGCCGACGATCGGGCTCGATGTGATCAGCAAGGCGAAGGTGCGCGGTTTCCTGCGTGATCTGAACGCCGAGCGGGGGACGACGGTGCTGCTGACCACGCACGATCTGACCGACATCGAGCAGTTGTGCCGCCGGGTGATGGTGATCGACCACGGCCGGCTGGTGTACGACGGCGGGCTGCCCGGTCTGTACGAGGCGGGCGCGGGCGAGCGGCAGCTGGTGGTGGATCTGGAGCGGGAGCAGCCGCCGATCCGTGTCGAGGGCGCGCGCACGGTGCGGGTGGAGGGACCGCGCCAGTGGCTGGCGTTCCCGGCCGGGGCGAGCGCGGCGCCGCTGGTGGCGCGGGTGGCGGCGGACTATCCGCTGCTGGATCTGTCGCTGCGGGAGCCGGACATCGAGGACGTCATCGCCCGGATGTACGCGTCGGGGGACGGCGGCGGTGACGGGGACGGGCCCCGGGCGGAGGAGGTGCCGGTGGCCGGCTGAGCGGGGCGTGCCCCGCCCGCCCGTGCGGGGCGGGCGGGGTGCGCGGCCGGGCGGCTCAGCGCCCGGAGGCCAGTTCGCGGCTGCGGTCGCGGGCCGCCTCCAGCGCGGCGATGAGGGCGGCGCGTACCCCGTGCTTCTCCAGTTCGCGGATCGCGGAGATGGTGGTGCCGCCCGGGGAGGTGACGGCCTCGCGCAGCACCACGGGGTGTTCGCCGCTGTCGCGCAGCATCACGGAGGCGCCGACGGCGGCCTGCACGATCAGTTCGTGGGCCTTGTCGCGGGGCAGGCCGAGCAGGATCCCGGCGTCGGTCATGGCCTCGACCAGGTAGTAGAAGTACGCGGGCCCGGAGCCGGAGAGCGCGGTGGCGGCGTCCTGCTGGGACTCGGGCAGCCGCAGGGTGGCGCCGACGCCGCCGAGGATGCGTTCGGCGTGGGCCAGGTGGTCCTCGGTGGCGTGCGCGCCGCCGGAGATGACGGTCATGCCCTCGTCGACGAGCGCGGCCGTGTTGGGCATGGCGCGCACCACGGGGGTGCCTGCGGTGAGCCGTTCCTCCACGAACCCGGTGGGGATGCCGGCGGCGACCGAGATGACCAGGCGGTCGGCGGGGGTGTGCGGGGCGAGTTCACCGAGCAGGGCGGCCATGTCCTGCGGCTTGACGGACAGGATGAGGGTGTCGGCGGTCTTGGCGGCCTCCGCGTTGCCGACGGCGGTGACCCCGTACCGGGCGCGCAGTGCCTCGGCCCGCTCGGCGCGCCGCGTGGACACCAGCACGTCGCCGGGGGCCCAGCCGCCGCGCAGCATGCCGCCGAGCAGCGCCTCGCCGATCTTGCCGGTGCCGAGGACAGCGATCTTCTGAGTCATTCCCCCATGGTGCACCGGGGGCCGGGGCCGTCAGGCGGGTGTCCGCACAGCGGTCAGCCGCACGACGTACGGCTCGGTCACGGGTCCGTCCCCGAAGACGTCGCGGAGCGCGGCGCGCTCGGCCTCGATCAGGGCGGCGGCGCGGTCGGCGGGCAGGGTGGCGATGTAGGAGTGGGTGGCGAGGGAGGCGAGATGGGTGTCCAGCGGGACGGTGCGGGACCAGCGCAGTTCGCGGCAGTGGGGGCTGAGGGAGGGGGCGATGTCCTGGATGAGCGTGCCGGCCCGTTCGGTGACGTCGTCCTGGCGCCATTGCCGCTGGAGCCGCCGTTCCTGCGCGGCGATCCAGTCGACCGATCCGTCCGGCACGTTCCACCACAGCGCGAGCGCGCCGCCGGGCCGCAGCACGCGCAGGGCCTCGGGGACGGAGCGGGCCGGGTCCGTCCAGTGCCATGCCTGGGCACAGGTCACGAGATCGAAGGAATCCGCGGTGAAGGGGAGCGCGTCACCCGAGCCGCGTACGACCGGGACGTCCGGCAGCTGGGCGCGCAGCTGGGCGGCCATACCGGGGCCTGGCTCCGCAGCGGTCACCTGGGCACCGCGCGCCAGCATCGGGGCGGTGCCGATGCCGGTGCCCGCGCCCACGTCCAGGACGTCGGCGCCGTGCAGCGGGCGTCCCGCCAGTTCCTCGACCGCGTCGTACAGCGCCGCCGGGTAGCCGGGCCTGGTGGCGGCGTAGTCGGCGGCGACGGCGTTGAAGGAGGCGGCGAGGGTGGCCTTGGAGACGGTCATGTGCCCTCCCCTTCCCGCTCAGCGCCGCTTGCCACCTGCGCCGGCCCGGCCGCGCTTGCGGGAGGGGTTGCCGGACCGCTTGGTGGTGAGCCGTTCCCACTGGGTGACGGCCGCCTCGTAGTCCATGCGGCGCAGCTTCTCGCCCGGGGCCTCGACCGCGCTGCGCAGCGCGTAGGCGAGGAGGATCCCCACAAAGCCGATGATCTTGATGCTGCGGAAGGCGGCCTCGTCCTCGCCCGCCGGCCGGGGCCGGGTCCAGCCGTTCAGGGCGCGGGTGAAGGCGACGGCGGTGCAGCCGGCGAAGGCGACGATGACCAGCACGCGCAGCCAGGCCGCGCCCTGCGAGAGGGTCAGACTGCTGTAGCCGAGCTTGAGTGCCAGCACGCCGAGGGCTGCCAGCAGGGAGGCGCCCAGGCCGAGTACGAAGCGCCGCGCTCCGTAGCCGCGCGAGTGATCGACCCAGCTGGTGCCGTAGAAACGGATCGGGTCCGGCTGGGGTCGCTGTGCCAGGGGTGTGGACATGGTGTCGATTATGACGGGCGCCCTCCTGGCCTTTGTAGGGTGAGTTCCGACTTGTCTCAGGGGGAGTGGTCATGACGGACGGCACCGCACCCGAGCGGCTGGGCGACTACGTGCTGGAGCGGCGCCTCGGCAGCGGCGGCATGGGGGTGGTGTACCTGGCCCGGACGCTCGCGGGGCGGCAGGTGGCCGTGAAGGTGATCCGCCGTGAGTACGCCGAGGACCCGGGGTTCCGGGCGAGGTTCCGGCGGGAGGTGGCGGCGGCCCGGAAGGTGGGCGGCGCGTACACGGCTCCGGTGGTGGACGCGGACCCGGACGGCGATCCGCCGTGGCTGGCCACGCTGTTCGTCCCGGGCGGCTCGCTGACCGACCGGGTGGACCGGGAGGGGCCGCTGAGCGCGCGGGAGGCGGCCCGGGTGGGGGCGCAGCTGGCGGAGGCGCTGCGGGACATCCACGGGCGGGGGCTGGTGCACCGGGATCTGAAGCCGGGCAACGTGCTGCTGGCCGAGGACGGGGTGCGGGTCATCGACTTCGGGATCTCGCGGGCGCTGACGGACTCGCACCGGCTGACGGAGACGGGCGCGGTGCTGGGGTCGCCGCCGTTCATGGCGCCCGAGCAGCTGACGGGTGGGGCGGAGGTGACGCAGGCGGCGGACGTGTTCGCGCTGGGGGCGGTGGTGGCGTACGCGGCGACCGGGCACAGCCCGTTCGAGACGGGTGAGGTGCCGGGGCCCGATCCGCTGGCCGTGGCCTACCGGGTGGTGCACGAGGAGCCGGTGCTGGACGCGGTGCCGGAGCCGCTGCGGGAACTGGTCGGGCTGTGCCTGGCGAAGGATCCGCTGCGGCGGCCGGATGTGGCGACGGTGCTGCGGATGGCGGCGTGGGCGGATTCGCGGGCGCAGGCGGGCGAGGTGCGGGAGTCGCCGGTGTGGCGGGCGCCGGGCGGCGGGGGCGGCGCGGAGGAGACGGCGCCCCGGCCGGTCCGGGCGCGTACCGGGCGGCGCCGGCTGCTGCTGGCGGGGGTGGCGGTGGCGGTCCTGCTGGCGGCCGGGGCGGGGGCCCGGCTGCTGTGGACGGACGGCGGGACGGCACCGGCGTCCCCCGGGGCAGGTGGGGCGGGCGGGTCGGGCGGGGCCTCGGGGACGGAGGCCGGGGAGCCGGCGACCGAGCCGTGGGAGGTGGATCTGCGGGATGTCGGGGTGCAGGACGCGCCGACGGAAGGGTTCGGCTGCCGTCCGCTGGCGGCACAGCTGCTGTGCTCGGCCTGGGGGATACGGACCGTCGTCCTGGATCCGGCGGACGGCACGGAGCGGTGGCGGTACAACGGGCCGCGCACGGGCATGGGGCCCCCGGCGGCGACCGAGGCGGGCGGCGCGGTGTTCGCGCGCTCCGAGAAGGGCGTGATCGCGCTCGATCCGGCGGACGGGGACGAGCTGTGGCAGCTGGACGCCCCGGAGCTGCGGGACCTGGTGACCGTCGGGGACCGGCTGGCGCTCCAGAACGGCGACAGCACGCTGCGGTTCTACGCCCAGGAGAGCCCGGAGCGGCTGGGCACCTGGGAGGTGCCGGGCCGGTACCTCACCGATCTGCGCGCCGGCGGCGACCGGCTGCTGGCGGTGAGCCGGGACGAGGAGAGCGGCGGGGCCCCGGAGATGATGCTGCTGGACGGGACGGGCCGGGAGCAGTGGCACGCCCCGCGCCCGCTGGCGCCGGTGCCGAGTCTGCTGGAGCTGGTCGCCCTGGACGGGGAGGCCGCGTACTTCGAGGAGTGGGACGCGGAGCTGCCGGTGTCGGTGGCGGTGCAGCGGATGGATCTGGCGAGCGGGGAGTGGGTGCGGACGGAGCTGCCGCACCCGGCGGAGCCGCGCGCGGTGCTGGCGGACGACGGTCTGGTGTACGTGACGGACACGGCGGGCCGGGTGACGGCGGTGGACGCGGCGGCCGGTGAGGTGCGGTGGAGCACCGGGACCGGGGTGTCGGGGGCGTCGGAGCCGCTGGTCGCGGACGGCCGGCTGTATCTGTCGGACCACGAGGGCCGGCTGACGGTGGTGGGCACGGCGGACGGCGGCACGCTGTGGACGGGCCCGGCGCACCCGGGCACGCCGGGGCTCGGCAGTGACGCCTGGGCGCCGGCGCCGGTGCTGCTGGACGGCTGGGCGTATGTGGTGACGCTGGGGAACACGCTCTACGCGGTGCGGCTGCCCGAGTTCTAGGCCGTCTCTTGTGGATCTTCGTGGATCGGGCCGCGTTGTCGGATGCGGTGCCTCGCAAGGCGCCGCAGTGCCCCCAGGGTGGTGCCCTCCGGGCAGTCCGGCAACGCGGCGAGGTTCCCCCGGCCTTCGGCCGGGAGGTGCCCCCCGTAGCCGGCGGCGCGGCCCCGCGAAGATCCGCAAGAGACGGCCCAGGCCCGTGTCCGGGCCGGGGGACGTGTCCCGTGGTGAGCCCGCCGGGCCCGGTGGGTACGGCCGGGCGCGGCGGGCGGGGTGGCGGGGTGACCGGGTGGTGGGTCAGCCTTCCAGCTTGGTGACGTCGCGCACCGCGCCCTTGTCGGCGCTGGTGGCCATCGCGGCGTAGGCGCGCAGCGCCAGTGACACCGTGCGGTCGCGGTCGACCGGCGCGTACCGGCCGCCGAGCGCCTCGCGGCGCGCCGCCAGCTCGGCCTCGGGGACGTGCAGTTCGATGCTCCGGCCCGGGATGTCGATGCTGATGGTGTCGCCGTCGCGCACCAGGGCGATGGTGCCGCCCGAGGCCGCCTCCGGGGAGACGTGGCCGATGGACAGCCCGGAGGTGCCGCCGGAGAACCGGCCGTCGGTGATCAGCGCGCACTTGGCGCCCAGGCCGCGGCCCTTGAGGAACGCCGTGGGGTACAGCATCTCCTGCATGCCGGGGCCGCCCTTGGGGCCCTCGTAGCGGACGACGACCACGTCGCCCTCCTTGACCCGCTTGCCGAGGATCGCGTCGACCGCCTGCTCCTGCGACTCGACGACCACGGCCGGGCCGGTGAAGGTCCAGATCGACTCGTCCACTCCGGCGGTCTTCACGACGGCGCCGTCGGGGGCCAGGTTGCCGGTGAGCACGGCGAGCCCGCCGTCGGCCGAGTAGGCGTGCTCCACATCGCGGATGCAGCCGCCCGCGGCGTCCAGGTCCAGCGACTCCCACCGCTCGGACTGGGAGAACGCCTCGGCCGAGCGCACGCAGCCGGGCGCGGCGTGGAACAGTTCGACCGCCTCGGGGGAGGGCGAGCCGCCGCGCACGTCCCACTTCTTCAGCCACTCGGCGAGCGAGTCGGCGTGCACGGCGTGCACGTCCTCGTTCAGGTGCCCGGCGCGCTGGAGTTCGCCCAGGATGGCGGGGATGCCGCCGGCCCGGTGCACGTCCTCCATGTGGTAGGCGCCGTTCGGCGCGACCTTGCACACGCACGGCACCCGGCGGGAGACGGCGTCGATGTCGGCGAGGCCGAAGTCCAGACCGGCCTCGACGGCCGCCGCCAGCAGGTGCAGCACGGTGTTGGTGGAGCCGCCCATGGCCACATCCAGCGCCATGGCGTTCTCGAAGGCGGCGCGGGAGGCCAGCTCGCGGGGCAGGACCGTGGTGTCGTCCTGCTCGTAGCGGCGCTTGGTGATCTCCACGACGGTGCGGCCCGCGGCCTCGTACAGCTCCTTGCGCGCGGTGTGGGTGGCGAGCACCGAGCCGTTGCCGGGCAGGGCCAGGCCCAGCGCCTCGACCAGGCAGTTCATCGAGTTGGCGGTGAACATCCCGGAACAGGATCCGCAGGTCGGGCAGGCCGCTTCCTCGATGCGCAGCAGGTCCTCGTCGGAGGTGGTGTCGGAGACGGCCTCGGACATGGCGTGCACCAGGTCGAGGTTGGAGCGGACGGTGCCGTCGACCAGGGTGGTCTTGCCGGCTTCCATGGGGCCGCCGGAGACGAAAACGGTGGGGATGTTCAGCCGGAGGGCGGCCATCAGCATCCCGGGGGTGATCTTGTCGCAGTTGGAGATGCAGATCAGCGCGTCCGCGCAGTGCGCCTCCGTCATGTACTCCACGGAGTCGGCGATCAGGTCGCGGGAGGGCAGCGAGTACAGCATGCCGCTGTGGCCCATGGCGATGCCGTCGTCCACCGCGATGGTGTTGAACTCGCGCGGGACGCCGCCGGCGGCCTTGATGGCGTCGGAGACGATGCGGCCCACCGGCTGGAGGTGGGTGTGGCCGGGCACGAACTCGGTGAAGCTGTTGGCGACCGCGATGATCGGCTTGCCGAAGTCCTCCCGCGCTACTCCGGCGGCCCTGAGGAGGGCGCGGGCGCCCGCCATGTTGCGGCCGTGGGTGACGGTTCGGGACCTCAGCGTCGCCATGGTGCTGCTCTCCTTCAGAACACGGGCTGCTTGCGTCGAGGCTACGCCTCTCGCCCGGGTGCTGGGACGGTCTTCCCGGATTCCGAGACGGAGCACACAGGGGCCGTGCCCGGGGCGGGGTCGGCCGGGTGCGGGGCGAGCAGCGGGAGCGGGCGTACGCCGGGGGGCACGGCGGCGTGCACGGCCAGCCGTTCCGCGCACAGCCGGGCCAGCTCGGCGTACCCCTCCTTGCCCATCAGCTCGATCAGCTCGGGCCGGTACGACTCGTACACCGGCCGTCCCGCGCCGTGCGCGCTCGGGGCGCCGGTGCACCACCAGTGCAGGTCGTGGCCGCCGGGCCCCCAGCCGCGCCGGTCGTACTCGCCGATCGAGACGTACAGCAGCTGTTCGCCGTCGGGCTGCTCCACCCACTCGTAGGTGCGGCGGACCGGCAGCTGCCAGCACACGTCCGGTTTGGTCTCCAGGGGCTCGCGGCCCTCGGCGAGCGCCATGGTGTGCAGCGCGCAGCCGGCGCCCGCGGCGAAGCCGGGGCGGTTGAGGAAGATGCACGCCCCGTCCAGGCGCCGGGTCTGCCGTTCGCCGTCGTCGTCGAGCTGCACCCAGCCGCGTTCGGAGGTGCCCTCGGCGTGGAACTGCCAGGTCTCGGGGGTCAGCCGGGCGGCGTGCCGGGCGACGCGCGCCTCGTCCTCCTCGTCCGAGAAGTGCGCCCCCAGGGTGCAGCAGCCGTCGGAGGCGCGGCCGGCCCGGATCCCCTGGCAGCCGTTGCCGAACACACAGTGCCAGCGCGAGGTCAGCCAGGTCAGATCGCACCGGAAGACCTGTTCGGCGTCGGCCGGGTCGGGGAACTCCACCCATGCGCGGGGGTGGTCGAGTGCGACCTCGTCACCGGCCGCGCGCCGCCGTGCCCCATCGAGCTGCCTGACGGTTCTGCCCGCCTTCGCCCTCTTCGTCATTGCCACCACGCCAGGGTAAGGGGCCCGGGTAGCGTTGCCCCCCATGAGGCTCGGTGTTCTCGACGTGGGTTCCAATACGGTCCATCTGCTGGTCGTCGACGCGCATCCGGGTGCGCGCCCGCTGCCGGCGTACTCCCACAAGGCGGAGTTGCGGCTGGCGGAGTTGCTGGACGACGGGGGTGCGATCGACACCGTCGGGATAGAGCGTCTGATCCAGGTGGTCAAGGAGGCGCTGGAGGTCGCCGAGGACCAGGGCGTCGCCGAACTGCTGCCGTTCGCGACCTCGGCGGTGCGCGAGGCGACCAACGCGGACGTGGTGCTGGACCGGGTGGCGCGGGAGACGGGCGTCACGCTCCAGGTGCTGTCCGGCGCGGACGAGGCGCGGCTGACGTTCCTGGCGGCGCGCCGCTGGCTGGGCTGGTCGGCGGGGCGGCTGCTGCTGTTCGACATCGGGGGCGGATCGCTGGAGATCGCCTACGGGGTGGACGAGGCGCCGGACGCGGCGGTGTCGCTGCCGCTGGGCGCGGGGCGGCTGACGGCGGCCGGGCTGCCGGGGGACCCGCCGGAGGCGTCGGACGTGAAGGCGCTGCGCCGCCAGGTGCGCGGCGAGATCGCGCAGGTGGTGGGGGACTTCACCCGCTTCGGGCCGCCGGACCGGGTGGTGGCCACCTCGAAGACGTTCCGGCAGCTGGCCCGGCTGACGGGCGCGGCGCGGGCGGCGGAGGGGCTGTACGTACGGCGCGACCTGGGGCGCGCCGATCTGCGCTCGTGGGTGCCGAAGCTGACGGTGATGCCGGCGGCGGAGCGGGCGACGCTGCCGGGTGTCTCGCAGGGCCGGGCGCCGCAGCTGCTGGCGGGGGCGGTGGTGGCGGAGGCGGCGCTCGACCTGTTCGACGTGGAGTCGGTCGAGATCTGCCCGTGGGCGCTGCGCGAGGGGGTGATCCTGCGCCGGCTGGACGGGATGCGCAACGGGGCGGACCGGCGGCCGGAGGGCGCCCAGGGGCCGCCGGAGGGCGCGGCCGGCCGGGGCTAGGGGGTGCGCCGCCGCAGGGTGGCGGCGCCGAGGACCAGGACGCCGAGCGCGATACCGGCGACGATGCCCAGGTCGCGCAGGTAGTGGCCGGTGACGCCCGGGTGTTCCAGCACCTGCTGGGCGGCGTTGACGGAGTACGACATGGGCAGCACGTTCGAGACGTACTCCAGCGCGGGCTGCATGGTGTCGCGCGGGGTGAACAGGCCGCACAGCAGCAGTTGCGGGAAGACGAAGGCCGGCATGAACTGCACCGCCTGGAACTCGGAGGCGGCGAAGGCGGACACGAACAGTCCCATGGCCGTGCCGAGCAGCGCGGTGAAGACGGCCACGAGCAGCAGCAGCCAGGGGGAGCCGGCCACGGTGAGGCCGAGCAGCCACACGGCGAGGCCGGTGACCAGTCCGGCCTGGAGGACGGCGAGGGCGCCGAAGGCCAGCGCGTAGCCGAGGAGGAGATCGGCCTTGGCGAGCGGCATGGCCAGCAGCCGTTCCAGGGTGCCGGAGGTGCGTTCGCGGAGGGTGGCGATGGAGGTCACCAGGAACATGGTCAGCATGGGGAAGATCCCGAGCAGGGATGATCCGATCCGGTCGAACTCCGCCGCCCGGTTGTCGAAGACGTAGTACAGCAGCGTCAGCAGCAGCACCGGGACGAGCAGCAGCAGGGCGACGGTACGCGGATCGTGGCGCAGCTGGCGCAGGACGCGGCGGGCGGTGGCGAGGGTACGGGCGGGGCTCATGCGGCGGTGTCTCCCTCGGATCCTTCGTGTCCCGCGCGGCCGTCGTGTCCTGGGCGACCGTCGCATCCTTCATGGCCCGCGCGGCCCTCGTGTTCTTCCCTCCGGTCACGTCCGCCGCCCCCGTCCCGGCGCGCGGTCTCCGGCCGCGCGGCCCGGTCGACCAGGCGCAGGAAGGCGCCCTCGATGGTGGCGCTGCCGGTGGCCTCCCGCAGCTGAGCCGGGCTGCCCTGGGCGAGCAGCGCGCCCTCGCGCATCAGCAGCAGCCGGTGGCAGCGGTCGGCCTCGTCCATCACGTGCGAGGAGATGAGCAGCGTGGTGCCCCGCTCGGCGGCCAGCCGGTGGAACAGGTTCCACAGATCGCGCCGCAGCACCGGGTCGAGTCCGACCGTGGGCTCGTCCAGCACCAGCAGTTCCGGGGTGCCCAGCAGCGCCACGGCGAGCGAGACCCGGGAGCGCTGGCCGCCGGAGAGCGCCCCGGTCAGGGTGTCCGCCTTCGCGCCGAGATCCACCTCGGTGAGCGCGCCGTCCACCGCCGCGGCCCGCCGGGGGCGCGGGATGCCGAGCACGGCGGCGAAGTAGTCCAGGTTCTGCCGCACGGTCAGATCGCGGTATACGGACGGGTCCTGGGTAACGTACCCCAGCCGGTGCCGCAGCTCCGGGCTTCCCGCGGGCCGGCCCAGGACCTCGACGGTGCCGCTCACCCGGGCCTGCGCGCCGACGATCGCGCGCATCAGCGTCGTCTTGCCGCACCCGGAGGGGCCCAGCAGCCCGGTGACGCTGCCGGGCGGGACGGTGAAGTCCAGGCCGTCGATCACCCGGGCCCCGCCGCGCACCACGGTCAGACCGGCGGCCCGTACCGACGGGCCCCGGTCCTGCGCCGATTTATTCATCATGCGATGAATAATGGGGTGCGGGGCTGCCGCCGTCAAGGAATCGGGCCCTTTAGGCTGGTGCGCGTGGCACACCAGGCGAATCCGGGGACGAAGGTCGCGATGTCGACCGCCTCGGCGTACCCGGAGAACACCGCGTCGGCCTTCGCGATAGCCGCCAAGCTCGGCTACGACGGCGTCGAGGTCATGGTGTGGACCGACCCGGTGAGCCAGGACATCGACGCCCTGCGCCGGCTGTCCGACCGGTACGGGGTGCCGGTGCTCGCCATCCACGCACCCTGCCTGCTGGTCACCCAGCGGGTGTGGTCCACCGACCCCTGGCGCAAACTGCTGCGCGCCCGCGACGCCGCCCACCGGCTGGGCGCGAGCACGGTGGTCGTCCATCCGCCGTTCCGCTGGCAGCGCGGGTACGCCCGCGACTTCGTGTCCGGCGTCGGGCGGATGGCCCACGAGACGGATGTCAGATTCGCGGTGGAGAACATGTACCCCTGGCGGTACCGGGACCGCGAGATGCTGGCGTACGCGCCCGGCTGGGACCCCACCGACGAGGACTTCCGGCACTTCACCCTCGACCTCTCGCACGCCGCGACCTCGCGCACCGACGCCCTGGCGATGGCGGCCCGGATGGGCGACCGGCTCGGGCACGTCCACATCGGCGACGGCAGCGGCTCGGGCCGCGACGAGCACCTGGTGCCCGGCCGCGGCACCCAGCCCTGCGGCGAACTGCTGCGCGGGCTCGCCGCCACCGGCTACGACGGCCATGTGGTGGTGGAGGTCAACACCCGGCGCGCCATGTCGGCCGCCGAGCGTGAGGCCGATCTGGCCGAGGCGCTCGCCTTCACCCGGATGCATCTGCGGGCCGGGGCCGGCGGGCGCGATGTCCGGCGCTGAGGACGGCGCCACCCCCGCCGCCACCGCCGCCCCGGACGACTCCGCCGCGCCGGGTGCCCCGCGGGCGGCGGGCCGGCGGCGCGGGCGGCCGGCCGGGAGCGGCGCGGAGCGCGGCCCCGCCACCCGGGAGCGGATCCTGGAGACGGCCCGCGCACTGTTCGCCGAGCGCGGCTACGAGAAGACGTCGGTACGCGCCATCGCGCGCGGCGCCGAGGTCGACCAGGCGCTGGTGCACCACTACTTCGGCACGAAGGAGGGGGTGTTCTCGGCCGCCGTGGCGGTGACCGCGGGGCCGGTCGCCGAGCGGATCACCGCGCTCGGCCCCCTGGACCCCGGCCGGATCGGGGAGGAGTTCACCCGCGCCTTCCTGCGGGTCTGGGAGGATCCGGCGACCCGCACCCCGCTGCTCGCCGTCGTCCGCTCGGCCCTCACCCACGAGACGGCGGCCCGCATCTTCCGCGAGTTCATCGCCGGCCAGTTGCTGTCCCGGCTGGCCGGGTCGCTGCCGGCCGAGGACGCGGAGCTGCGCACGGAACTGGCGGCGGCCCAGCTGGTCGGCACGGTACTGCTGCGGTACGTGCTGAGGATCCCGCCGCTGGCCACCACCGATCCGGACACCCTGGTCCGTCAGCTGGCGCCGGTGGTCCAGCACCATCTGACCGGCGCCCCGCTGCCCGCCGGCTGAGCCGGACCGCACCCGCGCACCGCACGGCGCGCCGGTCAGACCGGGTCGGTGGGCGAGGGATCGGCCGGGGGCGGGTCGGACGGCGCCGGGTCGGTCGGCTCCGGCGCGGGCTCCTCGGTGGGCGGCGGCTCGGACGGCTCGGGCGAGGCCGGGCCGTTGCCCTCGATGGTGATGGTGGCGCCCGCCGGCTCGATGGTGATCCGGCCCTGCCACGGCCCGGACGGCTCCCGGTCCCGGTCGACCGTCACCACCAGCGTGACCGACTCCCCCGGCTCCAGCGTGCCCGAGGTGGCGCTCAGCGCCAGCCACTGCGCCGACCACACCGCGTTCCACCGCACCGGGGCGCCGCCCGAGGCGGTCAGGGTGATCTCCGTGCCGCGCGCCGTGGACACCGCGTCCACCGTCAGCCGGCCCGGCTGCGCCGGGCGCGTGCCCCCGTCGCCCCGGCCGCCCCGGCCGTCCGGCGACGGCGCGGCCGTATCGGGTCCGGTGTCCTCGTCCGGCGCGGGCTCGTCCCGGTCCGTGCCGTCCGCCTCTTCGGTGGCCTCGCCGGCCGGGCCGCGCCCGTCCTCCGCGTCCGCCGGAGGGGACTCCTCCCACCGGCCGGTGTTCTCGTACGCGTAGTCGTCGCCGCCCGCGGCGCCGAGCCCCCGGTCGTCCTCGGTGGCCGACGCGTCCTGGCCGCTCGCCTCGCCGGTCACCGGGGCGCCCCGGTACGCCGCCCACAGCGCCAGCGCGGGCGCCGCCAGCACCGTGGCCACCACCGTCGTCGTCACCGCCCGGCTGCGCAGCCGCTCCCGGCGCGCCGCCCGGTCCTTCTCCGTCAGCGGGAAACCGGCCCGGTCGAACCGCGGTGTGTACTGCGCCCGGGCCCGCTCCACCACCAGCAGCGCCGCGTGCACGGCGGCGCGCGGCGCGGCCAGCACCGTCAGCCGCGCCTCGCCCGGCGCGGTGCCCGGCCAGGTCACCCCGGCCATCGCCCGCTGCGCCGCCCGCCGGCACACCGGGCAGCCGTCCACGTGCCCCACCAGCTCCCGGCGCAGACCGGGCCGCAGCAGCATGAGCCGGTCCCCGCCGGCCAGCGAGCCCACGGTGGCGCAGCCGCCGACGTCCACCGCGGCGAGCGCGGCGCGGGTGCGCTCCACCTCGCACGCCCCGCTGGTGAGCAGGGCGGTCGCCGCGTCCACCGAGAGCCGCAGGACCAGCGCCACCTCGGCCGGCGACAGCTGGTGACGCACCGCCAGCTCCAGCGCCTCGCGCTGCTCCGGGGTGGTGCCTGCGGCCTCCGGCCAGGCCAGCGCGGCCAGTTCGCGGCGGCGCAGCTGCGCGTCCGCCCCGGCGGTGCCCGCGGCGCGCGGCTGCGGCGGGCCGCCGGCCTCCCGCTGGGCCGCGAGCCGCCGCAGGCAGCTCCACCGGGCCAGCGCGTACAGCCAGGCCCGTGACTGGCCGGGGGCGGTGGGCCGCCGCCCGCGGTCGTGCTGCCGCTGGGCGAGGGCCAGCGCTTCGCCGAGCGCGGCCGTGGCGGTGTCGTGCTCGCACATGATGGACAGGCAGTACGTGAACAGGCCGTCGAGGTGCGCGTCGTCGTAGGCCGCCGGGCCTGAGCGGGGCCGCCGGTCGCGCCGGTCGGGGCCGCTGTCCGCCGCCGCCCGACGGCGGGGAACGCGATGAGCGCCCGCCGCCGCGGTGGGGCGGGCGCGCGTCGTGGTGCGTGGGGAACGCTCGGGGCAGCTGTTCATTACCTGGCGACGGTAGGCCGCCGACGGGCACACCAGGCCCCGACCGGCGCGAGATTCCTCCTAACGGGTGACGCGGGGCCCGGATGCGCTGTCGGTGCCTGGGGTTACGGTCGTCGCATGGCTCGTAAATCTGATCGCCCCGCCTACCGGTGTACGGAGTGCGGCTGGTCCACCGCGAAGTGGCTCGGCCGCTGCCCCGAATGCCAGGCGTGGGGCACCGTGGAGGAAGTGGGCGGGGCTCCGGCGGTGCGCACGGCGGCGGTCGCCCGGGTGGCCACGCCCGCCGTGCCGATCGGGCAGGTCGACACCCAGCGGGTCACGGCGCGCAGCACGGGGGTGCCGGAGCTGGACCGGGTGCTGGGCGGCGGTCTGGTGCCGGGCGCGGTGGTGCTGCTGGCGGGCGAGCCGGGGGTGGGCAAGTCGACACTGCTGCTGGACGTGGCCGCCAAGGCGGCCTCGGCCGAGCACCGCACGCTGTACGTCACCGGCGAGGAGTCGGCGGGGCAGGTGCGGCTGCGCGCCGACCGGATCGGCGCGCTCCACGAGGAGCTGTATCTGGCGGCCGAGACGGATCTGGGCTCGGTGCTCGGCCAGTTGGACGCCGTGAAGCCGGCACTGCTGGTGCTGGACTCGGTGCAGACCATCGCCTCGGCCGAGATCGACGGCGCGCCGGGCGGGATGGCGCAAGTGCGGGAGGTGGCGGGCGCCCTGATCCGGGCCGCCAAGGAGCGCGGGATGGCGACGCTGCTGGTGGGGCATGTCACCAAGGACGGGGCGATCGCCGGGCCCCGGCTGCTGGAGCATCTGGTCGACGTGGTGCTGCACTTCGAGGGCGACCGGCACGCCCGGCTGCGGCTGGTGCGCGGGGTGAAGAACCGCTACGGCGCCACCGACGAGGTCGGCTGCTTCGAGCTGCACGACCAGGGCATCACCTCGCTCGCCGATCCCTCGGGCCTGTTCCTGACCCGGCGCGACGAGCCGGTCCCCGGCACCTGCCTCACGGTGACGCTGGAGGGGCGGCGCCCGCTGGTGGCGGAGGTGCAGTCGCTGACGGTGAGCACCCAGATCCCGTCCCCGCGCCGTACCACCTCCGGTCTGGAGAACAGCCGGGTGTCGATGATGCTGGCGGTGCTGGAGCAGCGCGGGCAGATCACCTCGCTGGGGAAGAACGACATCTACACGGCGACGGTGGGCGGGGTGCGGCTGACCGAGCCGGCCGCCGATCTGGCGGTGGCGCTGGCGCTGGCCAGCGCGGCGGGAGACAGCCCGCTGCCGAAGAACCTGGTGGCGATCGGTGAGGTGGGTCTTGCCGGTGAGGTGCGCCGGGTGACGGGGGTGCAGCGGCGGCTGGCGGAGGCGGCCCGGCTGGGGTTCACGCACGCGCTGGTCCCGGCGGACTCGGGGGAGGCGCCGGCCGGCATGCGGGTGCTGGAGGTGGCCGACATCGGGGAGGCGCTGCGGGTGCTGCCGCGTGCGCCGCGCCGCTCGCGGAGCGCGGAGCCGGAGGACGGCGAGCGGGCCGGGCGCGGAGCGTCAGAACGGGTGGCACAGGCGCGCCGGTAGACTCATCCGGACTGAAGCGGTTTCGTCACCGGAGGAAGAGATGGCAGCCAGCGACCGGCCGGCGGGTCCCGGCAGGGCCGGGCATGCCGGGGGAGGTTCCGCGGACGGACTGCTGCGCGCGTCGCTGAGCGCGGTGGCCCCCGGCACCCAGCTGCGGGACGGCCTGGAGCGCATCCTGCGGGGGAACACGGGCGGGCTGATCGTGCTCGGCGTCGACCGCACCGTCGAATCCCTGTGCACCGGCGGCTTCGTGCTGGATGTGGAGTTCACGGCGACGCGGCTGCGCGAGCTGTGCAAGCTGGACGGCGCGGTGATCGTGGACCGCGACATCACCAAGATCGTGCGGGCCGGGGTGCAGCTGGTCCCGGACGCGAGCATCCCGACCGAGGAGACCGGCACCCGGCACCGTACGGCGCAGCGGGTCTCCATCCAGACGGGTTTCCCGGTGGTGTCGGTGAGCCAGTCGATGCGGCTGATCGCCCTGTACGTGGACGGGCAGCGGCGGGTGCTGGAGGACTCGGGGGCGATCCTGTCCCGGGCCAACCAGGCGCTGGCCACCCTGGAGCGGTACAAGCTGCGGTTCGACGAGGTCGCGGGGACGCTCTCGGCGCTGGAGATCGAGGACCTGGTCACGGTCCGCGACGTGGCGGCGGTGGCGCAGCGGCTGGAGATGGTGCGCCGGATCGCGGCCGAGATCGCCGAGTACGTGGTGGAGCTGGGCACGGACGGGCGGCTGCTGTCGCTCCAGCTGGACGAGCTGATCGCGGGCGTGGAGCCGGAGCGGCAGCTGATCGTGCGCGACTATCTGCCGGAGTCGGCGGCCGGCGGTGCGGAGGCCGCCGGCGGCGCGGGCGGCAAGCGCTCGCGGCGGGTGGGCACCGCGCTGGCCGAGCTGGACGCGCTCACCCACGCGGAGCTGCTGGAACTGCCGATCGTGGCGCGGGCGCTGGGCCACGGCGCCTCGCCTGAGGCGCTGGACGGGGCGGTGTCGCCGCGTGGTTTCCGGCTGCTGGCGAAGGTGCCGCGGCTGCCGGGGCTGGTCATCGACCGGCTGGTGGACCACTTCGGCGGGCTGCAGAAGCTGCTGGCGGCGAGCGTGGACGATCTCCAGGCGGTGGACGGGGTCGGGGAGACCCGGGCGCGTTCGGTGCGCGAGGGCCTGTCCCGGCTGGCCGAGTCCTCGATCCTGGAGCGCTACGTCTGAGGCCGGGGCTCGCCGGGGCCGGCGCTCAGTCCTGGTCCAGCCGGAAGGACGTCTTGACGACGGGGAAGCCGTCGAGGGCGGCCTCGGCGACATAGGTCCCGGCGGCGGCCGGGGCGCCCGGTTCGCCGCTGTCGCAGTCGTCCGCGTTGTGCCGCCGGTCCCACAGCACGGTGTGGGTGGCGCTGTCCCCGGCCGGGACGGCGACCAGGTGGCTGGCGCGGCCGGTGGGGCATACCGCCGATGACCACACCTCGTCGTCGTCGCTGTCGGCGACGGTGAGGGTCAGGGAGCCGTGGCCGAAGTCGAGGGCGCAGGAGTCGCCGGACGCGTTCCGCGCGGTGAGCCGCAGTTCGGGCTTGTCGCCGGGCGGGTAGGCGTTCTCGGCGCTGCGCAGGGCGAGGGTGACCGCGCCGGTGCCGCAGGCGGGCAGTCCGGCCCCGCTGGTCCCGCCGCCGCCCCGGTCGGGGTCGGTGTCCGCGCCGCCGCTGCCGCCGTCGCCGTCGGTGTCCCCCGGGACACCGGGTTCGCCGTCGCCGCCGTCGCCTTCCGCACCGTCGGAGCCGTCCGCCCCGCCGGTGTCCTGCGCGTCACCCGAGCCGCCGTCGCCGGCTTCCCACTCCCCCGGTTCCTCGCGGCCGCCGGGGCGTTCGTCGATGAGGGACTCGCTGGCGGTCGGCCCGGGGGTGATGGACGGCGCGGGGCCCGAACCGTCGTCGCCCCCGGCGGTGTTCTGCGAGCCGCCGCCCCCGGAGCGGGTGGCCCAGAAGGCGAGCACCGCCACCAGGACGATCACCAGCAGCACAACGGCCCTCCGCCGCCAGTAGATGGAGGAGGGGAGCGGACCGACAGGAGTGCGCAGAGATCCCACGCGGAAACCTTACGAGACGCCGGCCCCCTCCGGAGCCTCACCGGTCGTACGCCAGGGCACCATTGGGTATCAACCGGTTAGCCCGCAGGGGGACGAAACGGCGGGGGCGCTTGGGAGCCGTGCCCCGGACATGCCAGGATCGGTGTGCCATGACTGCGACGAGCACGACGACGCCAGAAGCCGGACCGACCGCCCTCCACTCCCCCGTCATCGACTGGTTCGACCAGCATGCCCGTGATCTGCCCTGGCGCCGGCCCGAAGCCGGGGCGTGGGGTGTCATGGTCAGCGAGTTCATGCTGCAACAGACCCCGGTGAACCGGGTGCTGCCGGTGTACGAGGAGTGGCTCGCCCGCTGGCCGCGCCCGGCCGATCTGGCCGCGGAGGCCGCCGGTGAGGCGGTCCGCGCCTGGGGCCGCCTGGGCTACCCGCGCCGTGCGCTGCGGCTGCACGGGGCCGCCGCCGCCATAGCGGAACGGCACGGCGGCGATGTCCCCAAGGACCACCACCAGTTGCTGGCGCTGCCGGGTGTCGGGGAGTACACGGCGGCGGCGGTCGCCTCCTTCGCGTACGGGCAGCGGCACGCGGTGCTGGACACCAACGTCCGCCGGGTGTTCGCCCGTGCGGTGAGCGGCACCCAGTACCCGCCGAACGCCACGACGGCCGCCGAGCGCAAGCTGGCCAGGGCGCTGCTGCCGGAGGACGACACCACGGCCTCGCGCTGGGCGGCGGCGACCATGGAGCTGGGCGCGCTGGTGTGCACGGCGCGCACACCGTCGTGCGGCGGCTGCCCGATCGCCGACCTGTGCGCCTGGCGCGGCGCGGGCTCCCCGGCCCACGAGGGCCCGCCGCGCCGGGGCCAGACGTACGCGGGGACGGACCGTCAGGTACGCGGCAAACTGCTCGCCGTCCTGCGGGAGTCGCACCGCCCGGTGGAGCGCGCGGTGCTGGACGCGGTGTGGCACGACCCGGAGCAGCGGGCCCGCGCCCTGACCGGTCTGCTGACCGACGGTCTGGTGGAACGCCTCCCGGACGGCCGCTACCGGCTGCCCGGCACCGTCTGAGACGCGGCGCCCGGCAGCCGGCCGGCGGGAACATCCCCCGCGCACCGGCCCCGCCCGCCCACCCGCCGATCACGAACGCGGCGGTGGCCCGGACGGGGGCGGGGATCAGCCGAGGGCGGCGGCGAACATGCCCGCCTCGTAGGAGCCGCCCTTCTGGTGCGTGATCACCGCCATCCGGTTGGCCGCGTTGATCAGGCCGATCAGGCAGACCAGCGCGGCGGTCTGATCGTCGTCGTAGTGCTCGCGCACCGCCGCCCAGGTGGCCTCGGAGACCCCCGGCGCGCCGTCGGCGAGGCGGGTGCCCTCCTCGGTGAGCGCCAGCGCGGCCCGCTCGGCGTCGGTGAACACGGTGGACTCGCGCCAGGCGGCGACCAGGTGCAGCCGGACCGCGCTCTCGCCGGCCGCCGCGGCCTCCTTGGTGTGCATGTCGACGCAGTGGCCGCAGCCGTTGATCTGGCTGGCGCGCAGCGACACCAGTTCCCGCGTGGTGTACGGCAGCGACGCCTGGTGGACGACGGCGGCGGCGTTGGCGAACCGCTTCGCGAACCGGGTGCCGATCTCGGTGTCGAACAGGGAGAATCCGGTGTCCATGATCTCGTCCTCTCTCGGGGCGGCGCGGTGACGCCGACATCCACCAGATGCCGCCCGGTGCCGCGCCGTGACAGGGCGCCGCTGTGACCTGTGCCACGGTGCGCGGCTGTCACAGCGGCGGGCGCCGCGGCGTCTGATGCGCGTGACAGCTTTGGACCCGAGCAGGCGGGAGCAGCCGGTGAGCGGCGAACAGGACGAGCACACCGGGGCGTTCGTCGCCCACCGCAATCTGCTGTTCACCGTCGCCTACGAGATGCTCGGCTCGGCCGCCGACGCCGAGGACGTCCTCCAGGAGACCTGGCTGCGCTGGGCGGGGGTGGACCTCGGAGCGGTGCGCGACCGGCGCGCGTATCTGGTGCGGATCACCACCCGGCAGGCGCTGACCCGGCTGCGCACGCTGGGCCGGCGCCGGGAGTCGTACGTCGGCTCCTGGCTGCCGGAGCCGCTGCTGACCGCGCCGGACGTGGCCGAGGACGTGGAGCTGGCGGACAGCCTGTCGATGGCGATGCTGCTGGTGCTGGAGACG
This sequence comes from Streptomyces sp. NPDC059853, assembly GCF_042731495.1. Lineage (NCBI taxonomy): Bacteria > Bacillati > Actinomycetota > Actinomycetes > Kitasatosporales > Streptomycetaceae > Streptomyces > Streptomyces sp. NPDC059853. Next base: position 1,455 of record NZ_JBHWJL010000054.1, on the reverse strand, counting down.
CTGGGGCCGACCGAGCGGGCGGTGTTCGTGCTGCGCGAGGTGTTCGACGTCGGGTACGACGAGATCGCCGAGGCGGTCGGCAAGAGCCGGGACGCGGTGCGCCAGATCGCGCACCGGGCGCGGGCCCATGTGGCGGCCCGCCGCCCGCGCGAGGCGGTGTCGGCGGCGGAACGGCGCGACGCGGTCGAGGCGTTCCGGCGGGCGGCGGAGGGCGGCGACCTCCAGGGGCTGCTGGATCTGCTCGCCCCGGATGTCGTGCTGCTGGGCGACGGCGGCGGCATCCGGCGGGCGGTGCCGCGTCCGGTCGTGGGGGCGGGCAAGGTGGCCCGGCTGCTCGTCGCCCGCCGCGACCTGCTGGCCGGGGCGCTGCGTCCGGCCGAGGTGAACGGGCGTCCGGCCCTGACGATGCGGCTGGACGGCGCGCTGGACACGGTGCTGGCGATCGAGGTGGCGGGCGGCCGGATCACCGGTCTGTACGCGGTGCGCAATCCGCGCAAGCTCGCCCGGATGGGCCGGGAGACGGTGCTGCGCCGCTGACGGGTCAGCGGGCCTGGGTGGTGGCCAGGTGGTGGTCAAGGACGGCCTGGGCGGCGCGGGGGGTGAGGTGGCCGATGAGGACGTGGGCGGTGAGGCCGTCGGCGAGGGCGAGCAGCGTACGGGCCTGTTCCGCCGCGTCACCGGCGCCGTCCGGGTCGCCGTCGCCGCCGGCCGCGATGCGGCGGGTCAGCAGGGCGTGGGCCTCGGCGTAGTGGGCGCGCAGGACGGCGGCCAGCGGGGGGCTGACGGCGGCGCGGGCGGCGAACGCGAGCCAGACCCGGGCCTGGGCGCGGTGGCCTTCGGTCAGCAGGGCGATCTCGGCGGCGACGCGGCTCAGACCGCCGGCCTGGCGGATGCGGGCCGCGACCTGCTCGCTGACGTGGGTGAGGGCGAAGACCAGCATCTCGTCCTTGGTGCGGAAGCAGCGCTGGACGGCTCCCATGGAGACGCCTGCTTCCTCGGCGACGTCGCGCAGGGTGACGCCCTCCAGGCCGTCGCGGTCCGCGAGGGCGCAGACGGCCTCGGCGATGGTGCGGCGTCGGGCCTCGTGGTCGACCTGTCGCGGCATGGGTCCGCCTTCCGTGGCGCTCCGTTATTCCGATGCGTGTGCATCGCAACCCAGCGTACGATCGGCCCGCGAACCGATACAAGCGCATCGGAACGAGTAGGGAAGGATCCCGCACCGCCATGGACACCACCGCACCCCTGTGGTCCCGCTCCGCCGCCGAGCTGGGCCGCGCCGTCGCGCGCGGCGAGATCGCCGCCGCCGACGTCGTCGACAGCCATCTGGAGCGCATCGCCGCGACCAACCCCACCGTGGGCGCCGTCACCCAGCTCCTCGCCGACCGGGCCCGCGACCGGGCCCGCGACCTCGACCGGCGCCGGGCGGGCGGGGCGCGGCGCGGGCCCCGCGCCCGC
>NZ_JBHWJL010000053.1:0-25532 GCF_042731495.1 Streptomyces sp. NPDC059853 | reverse complement strand
GGCCTCCGGGGCGGAGCCGGGCCCGGCCCCGTCGCCGGGGCCCGCGGTGCGGGCGGCCGCGTCGGCGAGGACCCGGCACGCGCCGCCGGCGTTGGTGCGGCAGGCCGGCGGCTCCAGGGAACCGGCGGACAGGCTCGCCAGCCGCACGGTGGCCTCGAACTCCCCGTCCCCGGTGCGGAGCGTCAGCGCGAACTCCCAGGTGAAGAGGGTGCTGTGGGCGCCGGGGTACGCGCTGTGGTTCCGCACCCGGACGATCTCGAAGCCCGCCGCCCGGTCCGGCCCCGCCGCGGCGAGCCGCCCGCCGATGTCCTGCGTCACCGCCGCGTACTCGTCCGCGCCGTAGGAGAGCCGTTCCGGGGCCGGCCACAACCGCGACACCGGCACCTCGGAGGTGGGGGCGGGGGCGGGGGTGTCCGGAGACGGCGCGGTGGCGGGCGGCACCGGGGCCGGCAGCGCCGGGGCGGGCGACAGCAGGCCCGGCAGGGTGGTGCCGGCGATCGCGATCAGCGCGGTGCCCACCACGGCGCCGGTCAGCGCCCGCCGCCGCCGTCGCTCGTGCCGGGCCCGGCCGACCAGACCGTCCAGGTCCAGCCGCAGCGGCGGCTCGTCCGCCGCCGCGCGGGCCAGCAGCCGGCGCAGCTCGTCCTCGTCGCTCATGACAGCCGGCCCAGCGGCCGCGCCCCGCTGAGCGCCGGGGCGCCCCGGTAGCGGCCCAGCTGCCCGCGCAGCGCGGAGAGGCCGCGCGCCGTCTGGCTCTTCACATTGCCCTCCGAGCAGCCCAGCGCCACGGCGGTGTCGGCGATCGACAGATCGTCGAAGAACCGCAGCACCAGGGTCGCCCGCTGCCGGGGCGGCAGCCGCAGCAGCGCCCCGTGCACCAGGCCCCGCAGATGCAGCCGGTCGGCGACGTCCTCGGGGCCGGCCGCCGGGTCGACGACCTCGGGCACCGTGGCGAAGCTCTGCTCCGAGCGGCGCCAGGGCTTGCGCTTCTCGTCCAGCCAGGTGCGCAGCAGGACCCGGCGCACGAAGGGGTGGAGTTCGTCGTGCCGGTCAAGCCGCGTCCAGGCGCGGTACACCTTGATCAGCGCGGTCTGCATCAGATCCTCCGCCAGATGCCAGTCGCCGCACAGGAGGTAGGCGGTACGGCGCAGGGAGCGGGCCTCCCGTGCGGCGAAGTCCCGGAACTGCTGTTCTTCCTGGCGGCGCATGAGCCCCCCTTTCACCCCTTCTCACGGGGCGGGGGCCGAAAAGGTTGCAGCGCGGCGCACCGGGCGGGTCGGGCGGGGCGGGGGCCGTGCGGTCAGCGCTCCGTTTCCAGGGCGGCCAGGACCGCCGCCTCCTTCTCCGGCGCGATGCCGTACCGCGCGTGGTCCGGGTGCGGCACCGGCCGCCCGCCGGCCTCCAGCCACGCCCAGGTGTCCATCACCGTCTCGGCCAGCGGCCGGCAGACCAGACCGGCCCGGTGCGCGGCGGCCGGGGACACCGTCCTGCCGCCTTCCCCGGCCGGCCACAGCGGCAGCTCCGTCCCCGGCCGCACCCCGTGCTCGCGCAGCACCGCGCCGTCCGTCCAGCGCGGCGTGGCCCGCCGCCCGGTGACCGTCACACAGTCCCGCACCAGGCCGCCCATGGTCTCCCGGCCGACCGGCGCCGCCACGTTGTACGCCCCGCCCGCGCCGCCGTCCCCGGCGAGCCGCAGCGCGAACGCGGCGACGTCCCGGACGTCCACCGGCTGGACGGTGCGCCCCGGGTCACCCGGCGCCAGCATCGGGCCGCCGCGCCGGGCCCGGCGCAGCCACCACTCCAGCCGGCCGGCGTACTCGCCCGGGCCCAGGATCACCGCCGGGCGCAGCACCACCGTGCGCCCGGTGCCGAAGAGGCCGCCGACCGCGCGTTCGGCCGCCGCCCCGCGCGCCCCGTGGCCGCCCGCCCCGTCCCCGTGCAGCGCGCACGACTCGGTCAGCGGCCCGGCGGGCCCGTCCCGGTAGACACCCGTCGAGGACACCAGGACGTACCGCCGCGCGACCGGCTCCAGCGCGGTGGCGCCCGTCCGTACCGCCTCCGGGCCGAGACCGGCCGCCGAGGTGTCGATCACCGCGTCCCAGGGCCCCTCCTCCGCCAGCCGCCGCAGATCGGCGGCGGCCGCCCGGTCGCCGCGCACCGGCCGCGTCCCGGGGCTGTCGGCGGCCGAGCACCCCCGGTTGAACGTCGTGACCTCCCACCCGCGCCGCAGCCCGGCCTCGACGACCGCGCGCCCGAGGAACCAGGTCCCGCCCAGCACGAGTATCCGCATACGCATGCGAAGCATCCTGCCGCAGGCCCCCGCCCGTTCCACCTGCGGGCCCGTGACCGGCGCGGAACAATGGCGGCATGCGACGGGTACCGGCGGGCAGCAGACGGGAGACCCCGCGCGAGCGCGACGACCGCAACTTCGGCGAACTGCTCCAGGAGCTGCGCGTCACGCAGACCGGCGTCCAGATCCTCTTCGCGTTCCTCCTCACCCTGGCCTTCACCCCGCGCTTCCCGGCACTCGACGGCTTCCAGCGCGGCACCTACCTCACCACCCTGCTGCTGGCGATGGCGGCCAGCATCCTGTTCACCGCGCCCGCCGCCCTGCACCGCGGCCTGTTCCGGCGCGGTGCCAAGCGGCGCGTCGTCGAGGTCTCCTCCCGGCTCGCCGCGTTCGGGCTCGGCGCCCTCGGTCTCGCCCTGACCGGTTCCCTGCTGCTGGTGGTCGACGTCGTGGTCTCCCGCGCCGCGGGCCTGCTCGCCGCCGCGGGCGCCTTCCTCGCCTGCGCCGGACTGTGGGTGGTGCTGCCCCGGCGCCTCGCCCACCGGCTCGCCCGGCGGCCGGGCGAGGACCGCCGTCGAATGTCCACCACGGAATTCCATGGACCCGGGCACTGAGCACAAGCCCGTCATCACACCTGCACTGCTGTTCCCGCCGGATTCGTTGGCGGAATTGCGCGGCGCCTCGGCATACTCCCGAAAGCCCCCCTGCGGCGCGGAATCCGTACCGCGACCGCGACGTCCGCGGGCAGGGGCGTACCCCCGAGGAGGCTGCATGGTCCGCACCATCGAATCCGCGTCGCCCGCCCTGTGCCGGCTCCATCTGAGCAGCGAACTGCGCCGGCTGCGCGAGGAGTCCCGGCTCACCGCGGGCGAGGTCGCCCGCCGCTTCCACTGGGCGGCCTCCAAGATGACCCGCCTGGAGACCGGCAGCGACGGCGTCGTCAAACCCTCCGACGTGATGCTGCTGTGCCGCCTGTACGAGGCGGACGCCGAGACCGCCGCCCGGCTGGAGAGCTACGCCGTCGTCACCAAGACGAAGAAGGACTGGTGGCAGTCGCCCGAGTACCGCTCGGTGATCTCGCCCGGCTTCCAGGCGTACCTCGCCCTGGAGGCCAGCGCCGCCCAGCTGCACAGCTACCAGTCCGAGTACGTGCCGGGGCTGCTCCAGACCGAGGAGTACAGCCGCGCCATCCACCAGACCCGCCCGGCGGAGGTCTCCGCCGACCAGGTCGAACGTCTCACCGCCGTGCGCATGACCCGCAGCAAGGTGCTGCGCGGCGAGGGCGCCCCCAAACTCACCGCCATCATCAACGAGGCGGTGCTGCGCCGCCCCGTCGGCGGCACCGAGGTGATGCGCGGCCAGCTGGCGCACATCGCCGCGCTCGCCGCCGGGCAGGCGCACATCCGGGTGCTGGTGGTGCCGTTCAGCGCGGGCGCCCACGCCGGGATGAGCGGCCCGTTCGTGGTGATCCGCTTCCGCCAGCAGGGCATGCGGCCCATCGTCTACCTGGAGAACCTGGCCGGCTCCGGCATCACCCGCCGCCCCGACGACGTCGAACGGTACGGGGACGCCTTCAACGACCTGCTCAGCAGCGCCCTCGACCAGCAGCAGTCGCTCAAGATGATCGAGGCCGCCGCCGACGAGTTGTAGCGGCCGGCCGCGCCCGCCGCCTCCCGCCCGGGGCCGCCCGGCTCAGTCCGCGTCCCAGCGCCACCCCGCCACCTCCGGCAGATCCTCGCCGTGCTCCCGGATCCACCGCTCGTGCCGGTACCGCACATCGGCCATCCGCTGCCGTACGTCCGCCGCCCGCACCGCGAGCCCCGGCACCCGGTCGATCACGTCCATCACCAGCCGGTAGCGGTCCAGGTCGTTGCGCACCACCATGTCGAAGGGCGTCGTGGTCGTGCCCTCCTCCCGGTAGCCGCGCACATGCAGCTGCCCGTGGCCGGCCCGCCGGTAGGTGAGCCGGTGGATCAGCCACGGATACCCGTGGTACGCGAAGATCACCGGCCGGTCCCGGGTGAACAGCGCGTCGTACTCGCCGTCCGGCATCCCGTGCGGGTGCTCCTCCGGCGGCAGCAGCCGGGCCATGTCCACCACGTTCACCACCCGCACCGCGAGCCCCGGCAGTTCCCGGCGCAGCAGCCAGGCCGCCGCCAGCACCTCCTGGGTGGGGACGTCCCCGGCGCAGGCCAGCACCACGTCCGGCTCCCCGCCCTGCCGCTCGTTGCCCGCCCACTCCCAGACCCCGGCCCCGCGCGCGCAGTGCGCCCGCGCCTGCTCCAGGTCCAGCCAGTCGAAGCACGGCTGCTTGCCGGCCACCACCACGTTCACGTAGTCCCGGCTGCGCAGCACGTGGTCGGCGCAGACCAGCAGCGTGTTGGCGTCCGGCGGCAGATAGACCCGGACCACCTCGGGGCTCTTGTTCAGCACATGGTCGACGAAGCCCGGGTCCTGGTGCGAGAAACCGTTGTGGTCCTGCCGCCACACATGCGAGGTGAGCAGGTAGTTGAGCGAGGCGATCGGCTGCCGCCACGGCAGCCGGCGCGAGGTCCGCAGCCACTTGATGTGCTGGTTGGCCATCGAGTCCACGATGTGCACGAACGCCTCGTAGCTGGAGAACAGGCCGTGCCGCCCGGTGAGCAGATAGCCCTCCAGCCAGCCCTGGCACAGATGCTCCGACAGCACCTCCATCACCCGGCCGCCGTGCTGGAGATGCCGGTCCTCCTCCAGCACGGCGCTCTCCCACTCCTTGCCGGTGGCCTCGTACACCTCGTCCAGCCGGTTGGAGGCCGTCTCGTCCGGGCCCACCATCCGGAAGTCGCGCCGGGTCGCGGTGGCCCGCATCAGCTCGGTCAGCAGCGTGCCCAGCACCCGGGTCGGCTCGTGCGTGCCCGCGCCGGGGCGGTCCACCCGGACCGCCGCCGACTCCAGCGGCGGCACCGGCAGCTCACGCAGCAGCAGCCCGCCGTTGGCGTGCGGGGAACTGCCGAGCCGCCGCGTCCCGCGCGGCACCTGCGCCAGCACCGCCTCGCGCGGCCGCCCCCGCTCGTCGAACAGCTCGTCGGGACGGTACGAGCGCAGCCAGGTCTCCAGCTGCCGCAGATGCCGCGGGTTCTCCCGCACCGAGGACAGCGGCACCTGGTGCGCCCGCCAGGTACCGGCCACCGGCAGCCCGTCCACCTCGCCGGGCCCGGTCCAGCCCTTCGGCGTCCGCAGCACGATCACCGGCCAGCGGGGCCGCTCCCGTACCGCGCCGGGCGGGCCCTCGCGCGCCGTGCGCTGGATCCGCCGGATCCGGTCGACCGCAAGATCCAGCGCCCCGGCCAGCTCCCGGTGCACCAGCTCGGGCCGGTCGCCGGTCACGAACAGCGGATCGTGGCCGTAGCCGCGCAGCAGCCCGGCCAGCTGCTCCTCGGGCATCCGGGCGAGCACCGTGGGGTTGGCGATCTTCCAGCCGTTGAGGTGCAGGACCGGCAGCACCGCGCCGTCGTGCACCGGGTCGAGGAACGCGTTCGCGTGCCAGGAGGCGGCCAGCGGTCCGGTCTCCGCCTCGCCGTCGCCGATCACGCACGCCACCAGCAGCTCCGGGTTGTCCAGCGCCGCCCCGTAGGCGTGCGCCAGGCTGTACCCCAGCTCGCCGCCCTCGTGGATCGACCCCGGCACCTCGGGCGCCACATGGCTGGGAATCCCGCCCGGGAACGAGAACTGCCGGAACAGCCGCGCCATCCCCGCCCCGTCGCGCGGCACGTCCGGGTAGACCTCGCTCCAGGTGCCGTCCAGCCAGGTGCCCGCCACCACCGCGGGCCCGCCGTGCCCGGGACCCCATACGCACATCATCTCCAGATCCCGGCCGGTGATCAGCCGGTTGAGGTGCGTGTGCAGCAGATTGAGCCCCGGACAGGTGCCCCAGTGCCCCAGCAGCCGCGGCTTGATGTGCTCGGGCCGCAGCGGCTCCGTCAGCAGGGGATTGCCCAGCAGGTACAACTGCCCGGCCGTGAGATAGTTCGCCGCCCGCCAGCGGGCGTCCAGCGCCGCCAGCTCGTCCGCGCCGAGCACCGCGGCGCGCCGCTCCACCGTGAGTGTCATGCGTCTCGGGTAGCCGCGCCGGGCGGTGCGCAAACCCCCGGTTTCCGCCCCGGCGCCCGGGGTACGCGGGGCCGGTGACCAGGCACAGCGACCCGTACGCGGCCGCCGGTCCGGAGACGGACGGCCGGTATCTGCGGGTGACCCTCGCCTCCGGGAGCACCGTCCGGCTGGAGTGCACCGTGCCGCTGGAGGGCGTGCTGCGGCTGCGGGCCGCCGACCGGCCCGGGCCGCGCCCGGACTCCCCGGTCCTGGTCGACGCCCCGCACCGGCCCGCCCGGCTGCGCACCACCGGGCAGGGCGTGGAGATCACCGGGCCCGGGGTCCGGGCGTACTGGGACCGGGGCGTGCGGCAGGGCTTCCACTTCGGCTCCTACCACCGCTTCAGCGAACCGGAGGAGGACATCGGGTACTTCCGCTCCGGCTACCGGCCCGCCACCCGGCACCGCCGCTCCCCCTCCTGGGTGGAGACCATCCACCTCAACCCGGGCGCGGCCGTGTACGGCGGCGGGGAGAGCTACCAGGGCATCGACCTGCGCGGCCGGCGCCGTTCCCTGCGCAACAAGGAGGAGAACCGCGCCGCGGGCCGCGACACCGCCTACCTCAATGTGCCGCTGCTGTGGTCGGACGCCGGCTGGGGCCTGTTCGCGCACACCGGCGGCCCGGTCGACGCCGACCTCGGCGCCACCCACTCCGAGGCAGCCCGCATCGAGATCCAAGGCGACGACCTCGATCTCTTCCTCATCAGCGGCGACGCGCCCACCATCCTGGACCGCTACCTCACCCTGACCGGCCGCCCGCACCCGCTGCCCGACTGGGCGTTCGGGGTGTGGATGAGCCGTTCCTCGTACTTCACCGCCGGGGAGGTGGTCGCCACCGTCGACGAACTGCGCGACGCCGACTGCCCGGTGGACGTCGTCCACGTCGACGAGTGGCTGGCGGGCAACGTCCTGGAGGCCGCCGCCTGGACCTACGGCCCCGACCGGCGCCGGTTCCCGCAGGACTGGGCGCGGGAGCTGGCCCGGCGCGGGGTGCGCACCAGCCTGTGGATCAACCCGTACGTCACCCGCGGCACCCCGCTGGCCGACGAGCTGATCCGGCGCGGCTATCTCGTCCGGGACCCGGACGGCGCCCCGGCGCCCACCGCCGACAACCCGGACTCCCTCGTGGTCGACTTCACCCACCCCGAGGCCCGCGCCTGGTGGTGCGAACGCCTGGCCGCCACTTTGCGCGAGGAGCACAACAGCGCCGTCCTCGCCGACTTCGGCGAGGAGATCCCGGACGACGCGGTCTTCGCCGACGGCAGCCGGGGCGACCAGCGGCGCAACGCCTACGGGCTGCTCTACCAGGACGTGGTCCGCGAGGCCGGACTGCGCGCCCGGGCCGGGGACTTCACCGCGATCGCCCGCTCCGGCACCGCCGGATCGCAGCGCTACCCCGCGCACTGGGCCGGCGACATGCCCTCCAGCTGGAGCGGGCTGGCCACCACGCTGCGGGCCGTGCTGTCGATGGCGCTCAGCGGCTGCTCGGTGGTCACCCACGACGCGGGCGGCTACTACACACCCGACTCCTTCGCCCAGGCGGCCGTGGTGCGCCGGAAGATGACGCCCGGCGAGGTGCCCACCGACGTGGAGCCCGAACTGTTCGCGCGCTGGGCGCAGTGGGCGGCGTTCTCGCCGATCATGCGGTTCCACGGGATGGGCCGCCGGGAGCCGACCGCCTACCCGGAGCCGTTCCGCTCGGCCGCCGTCGCGGCGTGCCGGCTGCGGCGCCGGCTGGCCCCGTACGTCGCCGCCTGCGCCGCGGGCGCCACCGTGGAGGGCGGGCTGCCGCTGCTGCGGCCGATGCCGCTGGCCTTCCCCGGCGACCGCTGTGCGCGCGACGCCCAGCTCCAGTACCTGCTGGGGCCCGATGTGCTGGTGGCGCCGGTGCTGGAGCCGGGCGGGCGGTGCGAGGTGTACGTGCCGGCGGGGGAGTGGCGGCAACTGCTCGGTGACGGGGTGCTGACCGGGCCGGGCTGGCAGGAGGTGCGGTGCGCGCCGGAGGAGTTCCCGGGGTATGTGCGCGCCGGGCGTGAAATCGGACCGTGACGCACCGGCGCATCTGACGCTGTGCATGCGTACGCTCGCTCTTTGGAGTGATCTTGGTGCTCCGGGCGCCCGCTGCCGGGGGCCCCGGACGCATGCTGGGACATGGCGTGTGCCGCCCCGGCGCCCCGCCCGCCCCGCCGTCCCCGGGGCCCCGGCCTCCCCCTTCCGCCACCCCGCCACCGGCGGCGCACGCCCGCACCCATGTCCCCGTCACGAAAGGCGACCGACGCCCCCATGCCCGGACAGTCAGACCAGCAGGAACTGCTCGCGTTCCCCTTCAAGTCCACGGGCCTCGACTTCCCCGCCGTCTACCACGAGCTGTACCAGCAGCGGCTCACCAAGGTCCGGCTCCCGTACGGGGACGACGCCTACCTCGCCATCCGGTACGCCGATGTGAAGACCGTGCTCTCCGACCCGCGGTTCTCCATCGTCGCCTCCCTCGGCCAGGACCAGCCCCGCACCCGCTCCGGCGCCCGGGTCGGCAACGGGCTGTTCTCCCTGGACCCGCCGCAGCACACCCGGCTCCGCTCGGTCCTGGGCCGGGACTTCACCCCGCGCCGGGTGGAGAAGCTGCGCGGCCGGGTGCGGGAGCTGACCGACGCCGGTCTCGACCGGATGGCCGCCGCCGGATCGCCCGCCGACCTGGTGGCCCACCTCGCGGTGCCGATGCCCACCGCCGTGGTCTGCGAGATGATGGGCGTCCCCGAGAAGGACCACCATCTGTTCTGGGGCTGGGCCGAGACCATCCTCTCCAACGACACCACCCCCGACGATCTGGTGCGCCGCTACCAGGAGTTCACCGCCTACATGGCGGGCATGGTGGCCGAGCGCCGGGCCCGCCCCACCGACGACATGTTCGGCATGCTGGTGCGGGCCTGCGACGAGGAGGGCCGGATCACCGAGACCGAGATGCACGCGCTCGCCTCCGACCTGCTCAGCGCCGGCTTCGTCAGCACCGCCCACCAGATCGCCAACTTCACCGCGATGCTGCTCTCCCGCCCCGGGCGGCTCCGTCCCCTGGTGGACAAGCCGGAGCTGATCCCGGACGCCGTGGAGGAGCTGATGCGCCATGTGCCGATCCTCTCCGGCTTCTCCTTCCCCCGGTACGCCACCGAGGACCTGGAGATGAGCGGGGTCACGGTGCGCCGGGGCGAGGCCGTCATCCCGGTGATCGCCGCCGCCAACCGCGACCCGGAGGTGTACCCGGACGCCGACCGTCTCGACATCGAGCGCGGCGGTGCCCCGCATCTGGGCTTCGGCCAGGGCCCGCACTTCTGCATCGGGGCCCATCTGGCCCGGATCGAGCTCCAGGTGGTGCTCGAAGCCCTCACCGAACGCTTCCCCGACCTGCGGTTCGGCGTCCCCGAGGACGAACTGAAGTGGAAGGACGGCCACTTCATGAACGGCCTGCACGAACTGCCCGTCGCCTGGTGACACCCCCGCCCCCGGACCCGGGCCCGGCTCCCGCTGATGGGCTCTCGGGCCCATCAGCCGGAGCCGGCGGGCGCCATAGTGCGCGGGTGACCACAACGCGCTCGGATGCCGGCTTCGTCGCTGCCGCCGTTTCCCGGATCGCCGGCCGCCTTGGCCGCAGAGGCTCCGTGTATCTCTCAGCGCTGGCACCAGCGTTTGCGCTGGAGCCGGCCGAGTCCGTCTCGACCACCGAACCCCTTCGGCGTCGCTGAAATGGATCTCCGAGGGCGCGGCGAACTGCCGGAGCCGGGGAGCTGCCCCGCAGGTGTCGGTGGATGGTGTCGCCCTGGAAAGCGGTGCCGATGCGCCCGCTGTTCATGATGTTCTGCGCTGGGCACCTGGAAGCGCAACGGCTCCCGCTCGATGCGGGGGCCGTTTGCTGTTCCCCGGCCTCAACCCGGGGGTACCGTCTGTCCGCCTGCCGCCTCGGGGGTCTTCGTCATGTCCGCATCCGCTACGCTGGCTTGGACAGCCCCGGCGGCCCCGACGCCCCGGGGCTCCGTCATGCCGCTTTCGCCGCCGCCACTTCGGTGGCCTGCTCGAGGAGCTGGCGCACCGCCCGGACTCCACGGTGGGGTTGCACGGCCGAGCGCATCTCGCGCAGGTGCTTGTCGCCCCTGCCGGTGCTGATCTGCTGGTAGTAGTCGAGGTACCGCGACCAGCTGGCGCACGCCGCGTCGAGGTGTCCGAGCCGGAGCTGGCGCCTGGCGAGTACGGCGTGTGCGTGCATCCGCCCCTGCCGTTCCTGCGGGTGCTGGGCCCGGATCGACTCCTCGATGGCTCGGATGCTGCCGGGGAGATCCCGCAGGGACTCGCGGACCTGGCCCACGTGGAAGAGGTAGGCGGTGCGGTCGTACCCGCCGATCGCCTCGCGCTGGTCATCGGCACGGCCCAGTGCGCCCTCCGCTTCCCGGAGGCGGTCAAGGGCCTGACGGCGGTCGCCGGTCATCGCCGCTGCGTGCGCCTGCTGGCCGCGCAGGAAGGCGACCAGCCGGGGCCCGGCGACCGGCGCGGCCTCGGCTGCGGAGTCCGCGAGGGTGAGGGCGAGGTGCCCGTGGTGGAGGCTGGTCGCCTGGAGGGACATGCCGCGCAGGGTCCGGCAGTACGTCACATGGTCCTCGGCAGCGCCGGCGAGTTCCAGCGCCTTCACGTAGTACCGCTGCCCGAGACCGTGGGCGTCGCCGTACATCGCCATCCAGCCGGTGAGGTAGACGAGATCGGCGGCTGCGGCGCGCATCGCCTGGCGCGTGCCCTCGGTTGCGTCGGCGTGAAGGTACGGGCCGACGGTGTTCGCGAGGAACGCGGCAGCCATCGGCCTGGCGTGCCCCTCGCCGAGTTCGTCCAGGATGGTGGCGATGTGATCGGTCATGAGCCGCACGGTGGCGACTTCGGCGGCCCCGATACGGCTGGTACGGCCGCTGCGGATCGCGTCCGACCGGGCGGCCAGGTCGGCGAACTGGGGGACGGCCAGGGCAGCCTCATACGTGCCGGCCGCGAGTCCAGCCCGGCGGCCAGGGTCCATGTCGGCTGTCCCTATGTCGATCAGCTCCTCAGCGAGACCAGCGCGAGCGGGCGCGTCCGTCGCAGGGAAGCCGGCTTCGGCAGCGGTTACCGGCCGCCGGAGCCGTCTCGCCAGAGCTTCGCAGATCAGCGGGCGCGCGGACTCGCGTGGTGTGGTGCCGGCGATCCAGTGGGACACGGCGGACTGGTCGTATGTGAGTTGCTGTCCGTGTTCCCGGCCGATCCTGTTCACGGCGCGGGCCAGCTGAGTGCGCGTCCATCGCGCCTGGTCAAGTAGGTCTGCGAGCCTCGAATTGGGCACGCGAATGCGTCTGGCCATGTCGACTCCCGACAGCGTTCATGGCGTTCACGGTCTCTCCGTGTCTCCACGGTATCGCCGAGAGTAGCTGGATCGGTTAACTCGGTGATACCCGATGCTGAGGAGCTGACCGTGCCTGAGCCAGCCAACTGGTCTGCGAGCACACCGGATACGGGCGTCACGAACATGCCCTGCTGGGTCCCGTCCGACACGTCCGGCGTGCAGCTGGTGTCGTGCGGCCGGTGGTGGGATGCGCTGTGGCTGCCCTGCGAGGACTGGGGGCACCTGCCGGACGTCTGCCCCGGTGCTGGGGTGATCCAGAACCGTGCCGATCGTGTCTTGGTGTGGCTGGTGCCGGTGGGATCGGTCACCGGGTGGCGGCCACCGGGCGCGCAGGTCCTCGATCGGGGCCATCTGCTGCCGGTGCCGCCGGTGGAGTGGAGCACGAGCTGGTGGCTGACCTGGCGTCAGCCACCGATCGGCGACGCGATCACCGATCCGGACCAGCTGCGCCGGGCGATGTCGGCTCAGCCCGCAGCGGGCGTCAGCGATGTGTGCGTCCGATGCGGCTGCCTTCCACTGACCCCGGCCGTGATCTCCGGCCGTGATGCGGATGGACGGCCGCTGGACCTGACCGCCTGCCAGGCCCATGCCACTGAAGTCACGGTGGCGCTGGAACACGCGGCCGAGCTGGCAGACACCCCCCGCCTCCGGAGAGCGCAATGAGCGGCAACGCCTACGGCGACTCCCGGCCGGTCACCGGTGTCTGCCACTCTGCGGCCTGTGGCACTGGCCCCGGATGGTGGCACTGGACATGCCCCGGCCCGAGCAGTCCGGAGACACCCCGGTACCTCCGCTCGGACTGCGGTTGCTGGTGCCACGCCCCGGCTGCTGAGGGCGAACTGGTGCCGGTGCCCGAACGGCACCTGGTGCACGTGCCCGCACACCGGCGTTCCGCCGCCGAACAGCGGATGGAGGCCGTGTGATGACCGTTCTGCTGCGCAAGACGCCGGCTGCGTCCGCCGTGGATCTGCGGCGCCTGTCCGAGCGGCAGTTGACCGGGCTGGCCTGCTCGGTCTGCGGTGCGGCGCTGCGTTCGACGGACCGGCCGCGCGCCGTGGGCGAGCCGGTGCGGGACCGGTTCGGCTACTCGTTCGCCTTGTGGACGTGCGCGCCGGTGTGCCGTCGCCGCACCCCGGTCGCGCCTCCGGCTCCGGACGGCGCGGCGCTGGGCTGCACCTGAGCGCCTGCCCTGCCCCGGTAGCTGGTCGTCCGGGGCCGGGCAGGACCCCGGCCCGTCCCGCCCTCGCCCACCCCTCAGGGGCGGACCGGCCACCCATCACACCCCCACACCCTGCTGAGACGCCCATGACGTGCCCACCGCCCACACCCGCCCCGCAGTTGCGCGAGGGCCGCTGGTGGTACCCGGGCATCTGCACCGGCTGCTGCCGCCGTGCCGTCGTCACCTGGGCCGGGCCGCCCGAGCACGGCGGCCGGTACGCGCCGACGCTGCTGTGCGCGGACTGCCTGCCCGGTGCCCGGCCTCGCCGGGTGCTCCACGTGCTCGGCACCGCCGGACTGCTGCTCACCGCCGCCTCCTCCATGGCGGCAGCGGTGAACGCCTGGCGCTCCCTCTGACCGAACTCTCCGGAGAACCACGATGAATGCGACGACTTCACCGGCACGCCCTGTCTGCGTGTCCGGTGTCCGGGACCGGCTGCCAGGCCCACACCTGCGGCAGGCGGCCGGGCTCCCGGTGGATACGGCGGCCTGCGCCGACGATGACATTGCCGATCCTGGGTTCCCGCTGGAGCGCTTCACCGCTGGCCACGCCGCGACCGGCCATCACGGAAGGCGTTGCGATGCGCAGCACGGTTGAGGTGGGCCGGCGTCTCCTGGGGGCGCAGCTTCTACGGCTGCGGACGAGCGCCGGTCTGCGGCAGCGGGATGTGGTCGTCCAGGCCCGCGTGGCCCTGGCCCGCCTTCGCCAGGTCGAACACGGCCAAGTGATGCCGGACGCCGACATCATGGATCGGCTCCTGCGGTTGTACCGCGCCGGCCGGGAAGCCCGCGAGGACATCCATACCCTGCTGGCGGCCATCCCGCCCGGACCTCCGGAAGAAGCGGACGAGCCCACCGGGGCGTTCTGGGATGCCGGGTCGGGCCGTTGGGAGCGCCTGACCAGGCTCACCAACAGCGCCCATGCGGTGACGGAGATCAGCACCGGCACGCTGCCGCCCCGCGTGCAGATCGCGGAGTACGCCATCGCGCTCGTGCGCGGCCAGTCGGCGCCGGCCGGCGCCGATATCGCGATGGCGCTCACCGGCCGGTGCGGAGCGGCAGCCGCCCGCGTCGTCGTCACCGAACCCGTACTCTCACGGACCGTGGGCGGGCGCCGCGTGATGGCCGCCCAGCTGGACCACCTGATCGTCCTGGCCACCCACCCCGGACCCGTCACCCTGCTCGTCATCCCCGCGAACGCCGTGCCGCATACGACGGTGGGAACGCTACGGCTGCTTCACCTCAGCACCGGTGACCTGTCGGTCCGTGTGGCGCCCTCGCACGTCGCCTACCACCCCGGAGCCGTGGAACGCGCGCAGGCCGGCCGCGCCCTGTCGGCAGCCACGGACAGCCAGGGCAGCGCGGAGATGATCCGTGCCGCCGCCCGCCGATACGGAGTGCGGCTGTGATCGCCATCCCTCGCCTGGTCGCCACAGCACACGGGTGGCGTCTGCGGCTCAGCCGTGCGGCGGCCCAGTAGCCGGGAGCACGTGTGCGGGTCCGCCGGGAGCGGGCCTGCCTCCGCGGCCTGCCGGTTGGTCGGCCCTTCTCGCCACCCATCCCCACACGACGACGCCGGCCTTCGAGACCACGGCGGATCTTGAAGGCCGGCGCACGCGGTGCCCCGCCGGGCTACAGCTCCACCAGCACCTTGCCCCGGTTCGCGGCCTGCCCGGTGTACAGCGAGCGATAGGCCCCCGGCAGCGCGTCGAACCCGTGGTGGATCGTCTGGTGGTAGGTCAGCTCACCCTTGCGGATCAGCCCGCCCACCTCCTCGTGCAGCGCGTCCAGCATCTCCTCCGTGTACCACTCGTCGGCGAAGATGCCGCGGATCGTGGTGCGCGGGAACATGATGTACGGCAGCAGCCGCGGCCCGGTCCAGTCGCCGTTGACCGTGGTGGACCACTGCCAGCACACCGCCACCTGGCTGTGCACGTTGAGCATCGTGAACACCGCGTCCGTCACGGTGCCGCCCAGGTTGTCGAAGTACTTGTCGACGCCGTCCGGGGCCGCCTCCGCCAGCGCGGCGCGCACCGCGTCCGTGTCGTCGCCCTGCCGGTAGATCACCACGGCGTCGAAGCCCAGCTCCGTCAGATACTCCGCCTTGCCCGGCGAGGAGGTGGTGCCCACCACCCGGGCACCGGCCCGCTTGGCGAGCTGGCCGACCAGCGTCCCCACCGTGCCGGACGCCCCGGAGATCACCACCGTGTCACCGGCCCGCACCGTCAGGAACGTCTTCAGCGCGCCGAACGCCGTGATCCCCGGCGTCCCCATCACCCCGAGCGCCGTCGACAGCGGCAGATGTTCGTCGTAACGCCGCGGGTCCAGCTTCCGGAACGGCGGCAGCGCCACCGGGAACTCGCCGTCCTCGTCGTCCCACACGGTCTGCCCGCCGGTGGACACCACATGGCTGCGCCAGCCGCCGTACCCCTGCACCAGATCCCCGACCCGGTGCGAGGCACGCGGCCCGGCCTCGATCACCTCCATGATCGAGTCACCGCGCACCGTCGCCCCGATCGGCGTCTGGAGGGTGAGCCCCACCAGATACGGGTCGACCGACACATAGCGGGTCCGCAGCAGCATCTGGTCCTCCGCCAGGGAGGCCGGGTCGAACTCCTCGGTCACCTTGCGGTAGATCCGGTCGGTGTCCGGGACGCCCGGGATGTGCTCGGCGACGACCCATTTGTGTACCTGCACTAGACGCTCCTCGATGAAGTGACGGTCGGATCGGCGGCGGCCGGGTCGGCGGCCGCCGCGGGAGAGGGAAAGCCGGCCAGGTCGAGCAGCGGCTGCTGCTTGCCGACCGGGATGGTCACCTGCGTGGGCAGCGGCGCGCTCTCGTCGATGCTCGCGGTGAACTCCCGGCCGTCGTCCCGGCAGATGACCTGGGTGACCTGCCGCCCCGAGGCCACCGCCCGGATCAGCCCGCCGACGGTGACCCACACCCCGGCCAGATAGAAGTTGGACAGGCCGGGCAGCACGGGGCCGTTCTTGTTGATCTCCACCTCGACGGTCTCCCCGCCGTCCACGAACGGCTGCCAGCCGGGGAACCCGCCGTTGTAGGTGCCCGTGTACCGCACCTGGGTCAGCGGGGTGGACACATCCCGCACCGCGATCGCGTCCTTCAGCCCCGGGAAGCGCTCCTCCAGGAAGTTCTCCACGGTGACCCGCGCCTGCCGCTTGGCCTGCGTGTACGCCTTGCCGTGCTTGACCGGCAGCGTGTGCAGCACCTGACCGCGCCGCACCCGCCCCGCCTGCTCCGGCACGTCGTCGCGCAGCGCCCGCCAGGGAGCGGCCTCCGAGAAGTACGTCGCGAAGATGACCGTGGTCTCGTCCGGCGACAGCTCCGGGTAGTGGCAGCTGCGGAACTGCACGTTCATGCTGGGATGCCGCATGCCGGTCAGCTTGGCCGCCATGCTCTCCTCCAGCAGATACGTGGTGCACGGCTCGCCCTCGGGGAACGGCCGGCGCAGCCCGAAGAACAGCGACACATAGCCGGGGGAGAGCGTGCCCGGCTCGTCGATCGTCTCGGTGAGCAGCTTGCGCCAGGTGTCGTTCAGATACCGGCCGCCGAGCATGCTCATCGCGGTGGTGTGCACATCCGCCGCCGAGACCACGATGTCGGCGCGGAACTCCCGGCCGTCGTCCAGCCGCACCCCCACCGCCTTGTCGTGCTCGACCAGGATCTTCTCCACCTTGGCGTTGTAGGTGACCTCCCCGCCGAGCCGCAGATACCGCTGCTCCACGGAGCGGGCGAGCGCCAGCGAACCGCCCTCGGGCACCCCGGCCGAGCCGTTGGCGTGCGAGGCCAGCTGGAACCAGAACGGCAGCACGGGGAAGTCGGGGTGCTTCTCGTACAGCACGTAGTTGAACGCCTCGCGCAGCACCGGGTGCTGGAACTTCGCGGCGTAGTCCGTCATCAGCTCGGTGATCGACTTGCGGATGGCGTTGAAGTACGGCAGGAACGAGGCCAGCATCCGCCACCGCTCCCACCGCCCCATCAGGCCCACTGGCTTCAGGAACGGGTACACCGCCAGGGCCCTCTGGAAGGTGCGCACCCCGTCGCAGAAGTTCTTGATGCGGCGGGCGTCGGCCGGCGAGATCTCCAGCAGATGGGCCTGGAGGCGGTCCGGGTCGGAGTAGAAGTACACCGGCTGGCCGCCCCGCACCCGCACGATGTTGAACACGTCGAACTGGCGCATCTCCTTGCCCTGCAACGCTCCCAGTTCCAGCCAGATCTGGTGCATCTCGTTGCCGGGACCGCTGCCCAGCAGCCAGCTGACGCACCAGTCGAAGGTGAAGTCGCCGCGCTCCCAGGCGGTGCAGGACCCGCCGGGGATCTCGTGCATCTCGAAGACGCGCGTGGTGTAGCCGTTCATCTGCGCGTAGCAGCCGGTGGACAGGCCCCCCAGGCCGCCACCGATGATGATCATCGACTGCCTGGCGCCGGGGGTGCCGGAAGGGGTGGGGGATGACATGGCGCTGTGCTCCTTGATGTCGACCGGTCGGGCCGCAGGTGTCATGCCGCGTCACCGCCGGTGAGAATGCCGCGCGTCAGGCGGGCGTTGTAGGCGACCGGGCCCGGGTCGAGCATGTCGGCGTGCCGGCCCACACCGCGCAGCACATCGGTCCCGGTGCGGGAAGCGCCGTACCAGCTGCCTTCGGCACCGCTGGCGTAGGCCGGATGGGTCTCCTCGTCGCTGATCACCGAGATCCGCGCCCCGGTGGAGCCGGCGTTGGCGGTGCGGCCGGTGAACTCCAGGTAGTCCTTGGCCTGCTCCCGGGTCTTCTCGGCCACCAGCGCCGACCCGGTGTGCTTGTGCAGGTGCTCGGCCAGCTCGCGCTCGAAGACCGCCAGATGCTCCGGGCCCAGCTCGTAGGACTCCGCCACCCGCAGCGAGTCGACGACGACGACGTGGCGCACCGTACGACCGCGCTCCTCCAGCTCCTTGGCCACTTCGAAGGCGAGGTTGCCACCGAGGGAGTAGCCCAGCAGGTCCAGCGCGCCGGACGGCTGCCGCTCCACCACCAGATCGGCGTAGCGGGCCACCTTGTCCTCGCCCATCAGGTAGTTGAAGGCGATGATGTCGTACTCGGGGAGCTGCGCGGCGAACGCCCGGTACACCAGGCCGTGCCCGCCGGCCGGCGGGAAGCAGAACACCGGATGCCCGGCGCCCTCGTTGAACCGCAGATACGGCAGCGATCCCTCGATCTCGCCGGTGACGATCCGCTCCACGGTCTTGGCCATCCCGTGCAGCGTGGTCACCTGGAACAGCCGGCTCACCGGGATGGAGATCCCGAACTCCGCCTGGAGGTGGTAGATCAGCTCGATCAGCCGGATGGAGCTGCCGCCGGAGGCGAAGAAGTCGTGCGCCAGCCCGGGGCCCGGATCCGCCAGGCCCAGCAGCCGCTGCCAGTGGTCGGCCATCCGGGTCTCGTACAGGGTCACCGGCGCCTCGTACGCCGGGCCGCTGCCGGTGTCGCCGCCGGGCGCCGGCAGGGCCGCCACGTCCACCTTGCCGTTGGGGGTGAGCGGCAGTTCCGGCAGCGCGGTGAAGTGCGTGGGGATCATGAACGTCGGCAGATAGTCCGCCAGATGCTGCCGCACGTCCCGCCAGTCCAGCTCCGCGCCGGGCGCCGGAACACCGTAGGCGCACAGCACGTTCTCGCCCCCGGCGTCCGGCCGCACGGTGACCTGCGCCTGGGCGAGCGCCGGGTAGGCCGCCAGGTGCGACTCGATCTCCCCGATCTCGATCCGGTGCCCGCGCACCTTGATCTGCGAGTCGGCCCGCCCCAGCAGATGGACGGTGCCGGCCGTGTCCCAGTGCGCCAGGTCGCCGGTGCGGTACAGCCGCACCGGGTGCTCGCCCGCCAGCTCGCGGGTGACGAATCGTTCGGCGGTCAGCTCCGGGTCGCCGAGGTAGCCGAGCGCCACCCCGTCGCCGCCGATCCACAGCTCGCCGGTGACCCCGGGAGGCACCGGCTCGCCGCGCCCGTCCAGGATGTACAGCGCGCTGCCGGGGAACGGCCGGCCGATGGGCACCATCCGGCCGCCCTCGACGGCGTCGGCCGGGCCCTCGAACCAGGAGCTGTCGATGGTCGCCTCGGTGAGCCCGTAGGAGTTCACCAGGCGCCCGGCGCCCAGCGCCCGCAGCCGCTCGTACTCCTCGGCCTTCCAGGAGTCGGAGCCGACGATCAGCAGCCGCAGGAAGTCCAGCCGCTCGCCGCTGTTCTCGCAGTGCCGGATCAGGGTCCGGGCCACGGCGGGCACGAACTCGCCGCAGTCCACCGCCTCGGCCCGCATCACCGCGTACAGCCGCGCCGTGTTGAACAGCAGCTCCCGGCCGATGAGCACCAGCGTGCCGCCCGAGCACAGGGCACGGGTCAGATCGCCGGTGAAGACGTCGAAGGCCGGGCCGGCCATCTGGAGATGGACCCGGACGTCACCGTCCTCCAGTCCGTACGCGGTGCGCCAGCCGGCGTACGCGGCGGCCAGATTGCGGTGGCTGACCGCGACCGCCTTCGGCCGGCCGGTGGAGCCGGAGGTGTAGATGACGTACGCCGGGGAGTCCGGGTCCGGGTCCGGGTCACGGTCCGGCCCGGCCACCGGGGCGGGACCCTCACCTGCCGCCTCGCCCGCCAGCAACTCGTCCACCGTCACCACCGGTCCCGGCAGGCCGGCTCCGGTGTCCGGGCCGCCGATCACCAGCGCGGCACCGGCGTGCCGCACCATGTAGGCGAGCCGGTCGGCGGGGTAGTCCGGATCGAGCGGCAGATAGGCGCCGCCCGCCCTGAGCACCGCGAGCAGCGCGGTGATCAGCTCCGGCGACTTCTCCAGGCACAGCGCCACCACCGTGCCCGCGCCCACCCCGCGCGCCCGCAGCGCCGCCGCCAGTTCCCCGGAGCGCGCGTCCAGTTCGCCGTAGGTCAGGCGCCGGGTCGGCCCGCTCTCGGCGGGCGCGGCCACCGCGACCGCCTCCGGGCTGCGCCGGGCCGCCTCGGTGATCAGCCGGGTCACCGGGGTGTGCTCCCGGCCGCCGGTGTGCCCGGCGCCGCTCCACTCGGTGAGGATCCGGTGCCGCTCGCCCTCCGTCAGCATCGGCAGCCCGCTCACGGCGGTGTCCGAGGCCGCGTGGGTGAGCGACCGCAGCAGCTGCTGGTAGTGGCCGGCCAGCCGCCGCACGGTCTCCGGCTCGAACAGGTCGGTGTTGTACTTGAACACGCAGTGGAACCGGCCGTCCGCCGCCTCCTCGTAGGCGGACAGCGTCAGATCGAACTGGCCCTCCTCCTCCGGCAGTTCGATGTACTCCAGCTTGTAGCCGTACTTCTCGGTGGCCACCTTGTGGTGCAGCAGGATGAACATCGCCTGGAAGACCGCCGACCGGCTCGGGTCGTGCGCGAGACCCAGCTGCTCCACCAGCAGCGTGAACGGGTACTCCTGGTGGTCCAGGCCGCCCAGCACCGTGGTACGCACCCGGTCCAGCAGCTCGGCCACGCTCGGGTCGCCGGTCAGCGACACATGCAGCGGCAGCGGGTTCACGAAGTACCCGTAGACGGCGCCGAACTCCTCCTGGGTGCGGCCGGTCACCGGCGAGCCGACGATGATGTCGTCCTGTCCGGCGTAGCGGTGCAGCAGCAGGTAGTAGGCGCTCAGCAGCACCATGAAGACGGTGACGTTGTGCTCGCGGGCCAGCGCGTGCACCCGGGCGCTCAGCTCGGCGTCCAGCGCGAAGAACTCCGAGGCCCCGTTGTGGGTGAGCACCGCGGGCCGCGGCTTGTCGGTGGGCAGCGCCAGCACCGGTACCTCGTCGGGCAGCTGCCCGCGCCAGTAGTCGAGCATCTTGCGGGCCTCGCGGCCGGCCAGGAACTCGTTCTGCCAGTTGAGGAAGTCCAGGTAGCGGGCGGCCACCGGCGGCAGCTCGACCTCCTGGCCCCGCCGCATCCCCTCGTACAGGGCCAGCAGTTCCTCGATGAAGGTGAAGGTGGAGATCGCGTCCGAGATGATGTGGTGGACGGCCTTGGTGATCACCCAGCGGTCCGGGCCGCGCCGGAACAGCCGGAAGCGGATCAGCGGATCGTGCGCCAGGTCGTACGGCTTGCGGTACTCGTGGATGATCATCTGGTAGATGTCGTCCCAGTCGCGGTCCTCGACCTCGAAGAGCGCGATGTCCTCCTTGATCTCCGGCGAGATCCGCTGCACCGCCTTCCCCTCGACCAGCACGAAGTTCGCGCGCAGCACCGGGTGCCGGGCCAGCAGCCGGCGGAACGCCTCGAACATCAGGTCCGGGTCGAGCTCCACCCGCACCTCGACCGCGCCGCCGATGTTGTAGGCGAAGCCGTCCGGGTTCAGCTGCTTCAGGAACCACAGCGCCTGCTGGTTCTGTGTCAGCGGGAACGCGGACTCGTCCTCGTACCGCTCCACCGCCGTCGCCGCCGTGCCCTCGCCCTCCTCGGCCAGCAGCTCCAGCAGCCCCTCGTGCAGCTGCGTGATCAGCTCACCGGCCGGGGCGCTGGACAGCAGCGCCACCACCGGCAGCGCGATGCCCACCTCGGCGACCACCCGGGCCCGCAGCTCCATCGCCAGCAGCGAGTCCAGGCCCAGCAGATTCAGGCTCACCGCCGGATCGACCTGCTCGGCCCGCACCCGCAGCACCTGCGCCACCAGCGTGGTGAACCGCTCGGTCAGCAGCAGCATCCGCTTGTCGGGGCTCGCCTGCCGGAACGCGTCCAGGAAGCTGCCGCCGTCCCCGTCGCCCGCCGCGTCCCCGGCGGCCCGCGCCAGCTCGGTCACCAGCCGGGGCGGCTCGGCGTACCAGGACATGAACACCGGCCAGTCCACCACCGTGGCCACCAGCAACTGCGCCCGGTCCTGCCCGATGACCCGCTCCAGCACCGCCATGCCCGCCTCGGGCGCCAGCGAGGACATGCCCCGGCTGTTGCGGTAGTGCTCGATCAGGCCCAGCTCCTCGATCATGCCGGTCGCCCACGGACCCCAGTCCAGCGACAGCGCCGGCAGCCCCTGGGCCCGCCGGTGGTGCGCCAGCGCGTCCAGGAAGGCGTTGCCCGCCGCGTAGTTGGTCTGCCCGGCCGTGGTCAGCCAGGCCGCGACCGACGCGAAGAGCACGAAGTGCTCCAGCGGCTCCCCGGCCAGCTGTCGGTGCAGCAGCGCCGCACCGACCACCTTCGGGTCGTGGACGGCGTCGAAGACGTCCCGCTCCATCTCCGCCACCAGCGTGTCGCGCACCTGGCCCGCCAGATGGAACACGCCGCGGATCGGCGGCCCCTCGGCCCGCCGGTACCCGGCCAGCCAGCCGGCCAGCGCGTCCTCGTCGGTGATGTCCAGCGGGGCGAGGATCGGCTGCGCGCCCAGCGCCTCCAGCTCCTTCAGGAACCGCACATGGCGCCCGGCCGGCGAGTCCGGGTCCTGATCGGCCCACCGCTCGCGCTCCGGCAGCCGGGTACGGCCCACCAGGATCAGCCGCCGCGCGCCGCGCTTGACCAGCGTGCGGCACAGCAGCCGGCCGAGCGCGCCGAACGCGCCCGTCACCAGATAGCTGCCGTCCGCCCGCAGCCGCAGCGGCAGCGGCCTGCTCAGCCCCTCGGCCGGCACCAGCCGGCTGGTGTACCGCACCCCGGCGCGCACCGCGATCTCGTCCTCGCGCTCGGCGCCCTCGGTGCCGTCCGCCAGCTCCCGCAGCAGCGCCCGCGCGTCGTCCTCCACCGCGCCGTCGGCGGCCAGGTCGATCAGCTTGCCGCCGCGCCCGGTCAGCTCCTGCTGCCACAGCACCCGGCCGATGCCCCAGGCGGGCGCTCCCAGCGGTTCCACCGCCTCGCCCGCCACCACCGGCTGGGCGGCCCGGGTGACCACGTGCACGGCGGTGGGCCGGTCCGTCTCCGGCGCGGCCGGCAGCGCCCTGGCCAGCGCGATCACCGAGTACGCGCCGGTGGTGGCGAGTGCGCCGAACCGCTCGCGCTCCGCGTCCGCCAGCGCCGGCCGGTCCAGGTTCCACAGGTGGACGACCCCGTCCACCGGTCCGAGGTCGGTGAGCAGCCGCCCCAGCTCGTCCGTGGAGCCGGGGTCGACGGTGCCGGTGCGCGCGGCGCGGTCCAGCGCGTACCCGCCGCCGGGGCGCACCAGATACGCCTCGCCGCCGGCCTCGGCCACCAGGGCGGCGAGCCGTTCGGCGACCCCGCCCGCGTCGGCGAGCAGCACCAGCCGGCCGCCGAGCCGCACCGGCCCGGCCGCCTCGGGCAGCGGGCAGGGCACCCAGCTCGGCTCGGTGAGCCAGCTGTCGATGGTGGAAAGACCCACCGTGGTGGCCGCCTTCTCCACATCGGCGGCCCGGAAGCCGGCGACGCGGCCCAGCGGCGTCCCGTCGGCGCCGTCGTACACCGCGATGTCCCCGGTGAGTTCGCCCTCCTCGTCGCCGGTGACCGTGGCGTGCACCCACAGCTCGCGGTCGCCGACCGGGTCCATGCGCACCTCGGCGATCGACAGCGGCAGCCGGATGCCGGTGCCCTCCGGGTCGCCGGACGCGGTGAGCAACTGCGGGGTGAGCAGTGACTGGAAGCAGGAGTCCAGCAGCACCGGATGCATGTGGTGCGCCGCGGCGTCCTCGCCCAGGCCCTCGGGCGGCCGGATCCGGGCCAGCGCCTCGCCCTCGCCGATCCACACCTCCTCGATGCCCTGGAAGGCCGGGCCGTAGTGGTAGCCGAGCGCGGCGAGCTGCGCGTAGCAGTCCGAGCCGGTCAGCCGGCGGACGGCGCGGGAGCGTACCGCGGCGGTGTCCAGCGGCGCGGTCAGCGTGCGGCGCTGTCCGGCGCGCACGGTGCCGGTGGCGTGCACCGTGGGCTCGGCGCCCACGGTGGCGATGGAGAACGCGGCGGCGTCGGAGGAGAACGACAGCTGGACGGTGCGGGGTTCGTCGTCCGGCAGGAACAGCGCCTTGCGCAGCTCGATGTCGGCCAGTGCCGCGGTGCTGTCCTCGCCGCCGGTCAGGGCCCGCATCGCCTGGGCCGCCATCTCCAGATAGCCGGCGGCCGGGAACAGCACGGTGCCCTGGATGCGGTGGTCCTCCAGATACGGGGCGGCCTCCGCGTCCAGCTTCACCTCCCACACCGGCTCCGCGCCCCGGGTGCGGCGGCCGAGCAGCGGATGGTCCTGCCGGCCGAGCCGGATCTGCGCGACGGCGGGCGGCTCGACCCAGTACCGGTCGCGGCGGAACGGGTAGCGCGGCAGCTCCACGACGCGCCCGGACGGGTGCAGGGCGTGCCAGTCGAGGGCGAAGCCCATGCCGTGCAGGGCGGCCAGGGAGAGGGTGAAGCGCTCGCGCTCGTCGGCCTTGCGGCGGATGGAGGCCAGCGTCACGCTGTCGGCGTCCCGCGCCTCGCAGCACTCGCGCAGGGAGTGGGCGAGGACGGGGTGCGGGCCGATCTCCAGGAAGACGCCGTAGCCGTCGTCCAGCAGCCGGTCCACGGCGGCCCGGAAGTGCACGGCCTCGCGGACGTTGCGCCACCAGTAGCCGGCGTCCAGTTCGGTGCCCTGGGCGACGGCGCCCGGCTCGGCGGTCAGATACAGCGGCAGCTTGGCGCGCTGCGGCTTCAGATCCGCGAGGGAGGCGAGCAGTTCGTCCTTGATCAGCTCCATGCGCGGGCTGTGGTACGGGACGCCGACGTCCAGGAAGCGGGCGAAGACGTCCTCGGCGCCCAGCTCGGCCGCGATGCGCTCCAGTGCCTCGGTGTCACCGGCCAGCGTGACGGAGGTGGGGCTGTTGACGGCGGCGAGGGAGACCCGGTCCCCGTGCGGCCGCACCCGGCGGGCGGCCTCGGCCTCGGTGAGGCCGACGGCCAGCATGGAGCCGGTGCCGATGAGCTTCTGCTGGAGCCGGCTGCGGTGCACCACGATCTTGACCGCCTCGGGCAGGGTGTACACCCCGGCCTCGTAGAAGGCGGCCACCTCGCCGGTGCTGTGCCCGGTGATGGCGTCGGGACGCACGCCCTTGCTGCGCCACAGCGCGGCGAGGGCGATCTGGACGGCGAAGTTGGCGGGCTGGGCGAGCCAGGTCTCGCTCATCCGGGAGTCGGCCTCGTCGGCGTTCAGCTCCTGGGTGAGGGACCAGCCGGTGAGGGCGGCGATCTCGCGGTCGCAGCGGTCGATGACCTCGCGGTAGACGGGCTCGGTCGCGTACAGCTGGCGGCCCATGGCCCACCACTGCGGGCCCATGCCGGTGAACACCCACACCAGACGGCGTTCCAGGCCCTCGCGCTGGGTGCCGGGCACGGCGCGCGGGTGGCTCTCGCCGCGGGCGACGGCGGCCAGCACGTCGTGCAGCGCCTCGGGGGAGTCGTAGACCAGCGACAGCCGCTGGTCCAGGTGCTGCCGCCGGTGGGCGAGGGTGTAGGCGGCGTCGGTGAGCCGGGTGCCGGTGGCCAGCCGCTCGCGCAGCCCGGCCGCCTGGGCGGCGAAGGCCTGCGGGTCGCGGGCGGTGAGCGG